>NZ_JAPCIQ010000024.1:0-48949 GCF_027707405.1 Aeromonas sp. QDB68
ATCTGCTCCATGCGGGACAAGAAAATCTCTTTTCTGGTCTGACGGCGCTTACTGCTGAATTCACTGTCGGCGAAGGTGAGCTGATGACTCATGATGAACCCTTTTTCATGGCTCCAGATGACAAACATGATCTCATATCAGGGACTTGTTCGCACCTTCCCTAGATCTGTACAAATAATGGATATATATGAGCCTGATGAATCCGGTTGTTGGTATCAGATCGTTTATTTTCCTTGTTCAGCACCTATATTTGTGATCGTGTCAATGTGTCGCTCTTTTATCTCCAGTCAAACTTGGCTGCGCATCAATGCCCCTTTCCCTTGCCTCCCCCGTCGGCAATCCCCTCGTCGCGTCCCCCTGACAGCCCCCTTGCCAAATGGCGGCGAGTCGTTATCATCAGGGCTCACTTTTGACCCGAGGTTTTATTGCCCATCATGGACAATCCCCGAAGTAGCCCTTCGTCTTTTCCCATCAAAGCCTATCTGTACCTGCTCAACCAACGCCTCTGAAGCGATCGTCTCCGTCACCACGGCCACGCCGTGACCACGATTCACTGCATCTGTCTTCATTGAGGTCAATCACATGGAATTCTTGCTGGACCCGTCAATCTGGGTCGGTCTGCTTACCCTGATCATCCTGGAAATCGTTCTCGGGATAGACAACCTGGTCTTCATCGCCATCCTGGTGAAAAAACTGCCCCCCGCCCAGCGGGACAAGGCGCGCATCATCGGTCTCTCCCTGGCCCTGCTGATGCGCCTGGGACTGCTCACCATCATGTCATGGCTGGTCACCCTCACGGCTCCTCTGCTGCACATCTGGGATCACCCCTTCTCCGGTCGGGATCTCATCCTGATGGGAGGCGGCCTGTTCCTGTTGTTCAAGGCCACCTCCGAGCTGCATGAGCGACTCGAGGCCAAGCCCGAGGAACAAGGCGGCACCGGCGTCTATGCCGGGTTCGGGGTGGTGATCGCCCAGATCCTGGTGCTGGATGCGGTCTTCTCCCTGGACTCCATCATCACCGCCGTCGGCATGGTGGATCACCTCGGCGTCATGATGGCGGCCGTAACCATCGCCATGGTAGTGATGGTGCTCGCCTCCAAGCCCCTGACCCGCTTCGTCAACGCCCACCCCACTGTGGTGGTGCTCTGCCTGAGCTTCCTCTTGATGATCGGCTTCAGCCTGGTGGCGGAGGGCTTCGGCTTCCACATTCCGAAGGGCTACCTCTACGCGGCCATCGGCTTCTCGGTGCTCATCGAGTTCTTCAACCAGCTCGCCCAGCGCAGTGCCCTGCGCCATGAGGCGCGCCAGCCCCTGCGCGAGCGCACCACCGCCGCCATCTTCAAGCTGATGGGGGGGAACAAACGCTCAGCCCACCCGCAGGAGGACGAAGAAGAGGTGCAGGCTCAGCCCCTGCCCCCTGGTTTCGGTGAAGAGGAGCGTTACATGGTGAGCGGCGTGCTGTCGCTGGCCGAGCGTTCCATTCGCACCATCATGACCCCGCGCTCCGAGATGGAGTGGATCGACGTGAGCGACAGCGAGGACGAGATCCGCGCCCTGCTGCAACGGGCCCCCCACAGCCTGTTCCCGGTCTGTGACGGGGAGCTGGACGAGATCATCGGGGTGGTCAAGGCTCGGGATCTGCTGTTTGCCCTCAACGAGGGGCAATCCCTGGCAGCACTAGCCAGACAGAACGAGCCCGTCATCGTGCCCCAGACCATCAACGTGATCCGGCTGCTGGCGGAGCTGCGCCAGGCCAGGGGCAGCCTCATTCTGGTGGCGGACGAGTTTGGCGTCATCCAGGGGCTGGTCACCAACCACGATCTGCTGGAGGCCATCGTCGGCGAGCTGCCGGACGAGGACGAGACCCCCGATGTGGTGCGCGAGGGCGAGCATTGGCTCATCCACGGCACCACCAACATCCATCAGGTGGAGCAGGCACTGAACTGCGACGGGCTGGTGAGCGAGAGCGACGAGTACGTGACCCTGGCGGGCATGCTGCTCTCCCACTTCGGCAGCCTGCCAGACGTCGGTCAGCAGTTGCACCTCGGCCAGTTCCGCTTCGAGGTCATGGCCGTGAGCGAGCGGCGCATCGAGCGAGTACGGGTCACCCCACTCTCCCCCTGATCATCGGTGGCAATGCAGCAAAAGAGGGCCTTTGGCCCTCTTTTTTCTGGCGCGAGCCAGGCCCCTCCCGGGCCATTGTTGCGATAACGGCAATTCTCTTCTGCAATACCCCCTCTTTTTCACAATAACAATCCCCTCTAGAGTCACCTCACTCCCAAAGATTGAGGAATCCATCATGCACCACGATCCCCTGTTCTGCCCCCTTCGCCTCGGCCAGCTGCACCTTGCCAACCGCATCGTCATGCCCCCCATGACCCGCTCCCGCGCCAGCCAGCCCGGGGACGTGGCCAACGCCATGATGGCGACCTACTACGCCCAGCGTGCCGGGGCCGGCCTCATCATCAGCGAAGGCACCCAGATAGACCCCCTGGGCAAGGGCTACGCCTGGACGCCGGGCATCCACAGCGCCGAGCAGGTGGCAGGCTGGAAGCAGGTAACAGACGCGGTCCACGCCGAGGGGGGCATCATGTTCGCCCAGCTCTGGCACGTGGGCCGGGTCACCCATCCTGACAACATCGGCGGCGCCCAGCCCCTCTCCTCCTCCGCCATCCAGGCCAAGGGAGTGAAGGTGTTCGTCGACAACGGCAGCGATGCCCCGGGGTTTGTGGAGACCGTCACCCCGCGCGCCATGACCCAGGCCGACATCGACGCCGTGGTGGGGCAGTTTCGCCAGGCCGCCCGCAACGCCATGGAGGCGGGCTTTGACGGCATCGAGTTGCACGCCGCCAACGGCTACCTCATCAACCAGTTCCTCGACTCCGAGTCCAATACCCGCACCGACGGCTATGGCGGTTCGCTCGAAAACCGGCTGCGTTTCCTCAAAGAGGTGACCGAGGCGGTCTGTGACGAGATCGGTCCCGACCGGGTCGGGGTACGCCTTGCGCCGCTCACCACCCTCAACGGCACCGTGGATGCCAACCCCCAGGAGACCTATCTGGCCGCCGCGCGCCTGCTGGGCCAGCTCGGCGTGGTCTATCTGCACGTCGCCGAAGCGGACTGGGACGACGCCCCCCTGATGGCGGAGAGCTTCAAGCAGAGGCTGCGCGACGCCTTCCCCAACACCCTCATCTACGCCGGCAAGTACGATGGGGAACGCGCCCGCGCCGCCATCGAGGCGGGCTGGGCCGACATGATTGGCTTCGGTCGCCCCTTCGTGGCCAACCCCGACTTGCCGAACCGCCTGCGCCACGGCCATCCGTTCGCCCCCCATGATCCCGCCACCCTGTTTGGCGGCGGCGAGAAAGGGCTGACGGACTACCCCGTCTATGGGGCAGAGCGGGCATAAGGCGGCTGGCGCCGAACCTCTTCCAGGGCGGGCCCTCCAACAGGGGGCTCGCCTTGTTGTCTTGCCAGTGCAACAGTAATTCAAGGCATTGTTACGCCATGTAATTCAATCAAGGCACCCACCCCTCTCATCCAAGGAGTCACCATGACCCATACCCAGGCCTGGTGCTGGCACGCCCCCGGCGAACCGGACCAGCTCACCCTCACCCGGCAAGCGCTCCCCACCCCCGGGCCCGACGAGGTCCTCGTCGCCAACCGGATCATCGCCTTCAATCCGGTGGACTGGAAACTCATCGAACAGGGTCATCCCCACTGGCAGCCAGGCCATGTGCCTGGCGTCGATGGCATGGGCACCCTGGTGACACTGGGGGCCAACGTCACCCACCTGCGCCCCGGCACCCGGGTCGCCTATCACACCGACCTGCACCACGGCGGCAGCTTTGCCCGCCACACCCTGGTGCCGGCTCGCGCCCTGATGCCGGTGCCCGATGCCCTGAGCGACGAGGCGGCCGCCGCGCTCCCCTGCCCCGGCCTCACCGCCTGGCAGGCGCTGGCCAAGCTGCCGCACCTGCACGGGGAGGCCCTGCTCATCACGGGGGCTGGCAGCAGTGTCGGCCGCTTCGCGGTGCAACTTGCCCTCCAGAAGGGGGCCCGCGTCTTTGCCAGCGCCAGCCCGCGCCACCACCAGTGGCTCAAACAGCTAGGCGTGCAGGGGGTGGCGGACTATCGGGATCCCGACTGGCTGGCCCAGTTGCAGGCCGCCAACGGCGGTGAACCCTTCGAGGGGATCATCGATCTGGTCTCCAGCCAGCAGGCAGAAGCCTTGCTGCCTGCCCTTGGCTATTACGGCCACATGGTGACGGTGCTCGGGCGCATCGCGCGCAACCCGCTGCCCGCCTTTAGCCATTGCCACTCATTGCACGAGATTGCCCTCGGCGCCCAGCACGCCTTTGGCTCGGACAAACAGTGGAGCCGTCTGGTGGCGGCCGGTGTCGCCATGATGGCGCAGATGACGAGCGGCGAGCTGACCCTGCCGCCGCTGGTGGTGGGCGACTTCGACGCCCTGCCCTCCCTTCTCACTCGCGTCAAGCAGGAGGGACAAGGGGAAAAGTATCTGGTGAGAGTGGGTTGATACCCGCCCAACGATGGCACAAAGAGGCCCGCCATGGCGGGCCTCCTCCATTCAAGGTGTGCAAGGCGGCCTGCTCAGTGCAGGCTCACCCCGTGCAGGGCGGCATGGAGGCGAATGTCCCGGGTCAGACGCACCTTGTCCGCGAGGCTCAGCCAGCTCGCCTCCACGGCATTGAGACTGAGGCGGCACAGCTGCTCCTGGCTGGCGCCAAGCCCGTCGGCCAGGGCCTGAAAGTTGGCCCCCAGGTATCCCCCGAAATAGGCGGGATCGTCGGAGTTCACGGTGACGCAGAGCCCCTGCTCCAGCAGCCTCAGCACATTGTGATGGGCCATCTGGTCAAACACCCTGAGCCGCACGTTGGAGAGGGGGCAGACGGTGAGGGGCAGCCGGGTGTCGGCAAGATAGCTCAGCAGCGCGGGATCCTCGACGCAGCGCACCCCGTGATCGATGCGTTGCACTCCGAGCTCCCGGATCGCCTGCCAGATGTAGTCCGCAGGTCCCTCCTCCCCCGCGTGGGCCACCACCGGCAGCCCCAGCTCGCGGCAGCGAGCGAAGACCCGGGCGAACTTGCTGGGCGGGTTGCCCTGCTCCCCCGAATCGAGGCCGACCCCGTGCAGGCGCGCCAGGTACGGCGTGGCCTCTGCCAGGGTGGCGAATGCCGCCTCTTCACTCAGGTGGCGCAGGAAGCTCATGATAAGCCGCCAGCTGATGCCAAAGGCTGCTTCGCCAGCCTGCAACGCCCGCTCGATGCCCCCCAGCACGGTGGCAAAGGGCACGCCGCGGGCGGTGTGGGTCTGGGGGTCGAAAAAGATCTCCACGTGCACCACGTGATCGGCAACGCAGCGCTCGAGATAGGCCCAGGTGAGGTCGAAGAAATCCTGTTCGTGGATGAGCACGCTGGCACCGAGGTAGTAGAGATCGAGGAAGGATTGCAGGCCGTCGAACTCATAGGCGGCGCGCAGGCTGTCGACATCGGGCCAGGGCAGCGCCACCCCGTTGCGCTGACCGAGGGCGAACATCAGCTCGGGTTCGAGGGTCCCCTCGATATGCAGGTGCAGTTCCAGCTTGGGCAAGCCGGTAATAAAGTGCTCCATGATGACGGCTCCATCGTCAGACTCCGTGCGGACACCACCGGGGCGGCGCCCTCCCTTCGCCTTCATTGTGCACCCATCTGGCCCGCCGGAGGAGACTTGTCATCAAAGGGCCTTATAATGGCGGCACAAAAACCATAACCGATTGAAGAGACGAACAGAGGGATGCCCTGTCCCCGCTCTTGCGCCCTACAAGGAGAATTCATGAAGAAAAACGTCATCTGTGACATTGACGGCGTCATCCTGCACAACAACGATCTCATTCCCGGCGCCGACCGCTTCGTCCACCGCCTGCTGGAGCAGGGCAGCAAGCTCCTGTTCCTCACCAACTACCCGGCCCAGACCCAGAAAGATCTGCAAAACCGCTTCCGCTCCGCCGGAATAGAGGTGCCCGAGGAGTGCTTCTACACCTCCGCCATGGGCACCGCCGACTTTCTCAAGCGCCAGGATGGCAAGAAGGCCTATGTGATTGGCGAAGGGGCCCTGACCCACGAGCTCTACAAGGCCGGCTTCACCATCACCGATATCGACCCGGACTTCGTGGTGGTGGGGGAGACCCGCAACTACAACTGGACCATGATGCAGCAGGGCGCCAAGTTCGTGGATCAGGGGGCCCGCTTCATCGCCACCAACCCCGACACCCACGGCCCCATGATGCACCCGGCCTGCGGCGCCCTGTGTGCCCCCATCGAGCGGATGACCGGCAAGAAGCCCTTCTATGTCGGCAAGCCGAGCGCCTGGATCATTCGCGCGGCCCTCAACCGGATGGAGGCCCACTCCGACGACACCATCATCATCGGCGACAACCTGCGCACCGACATCCTGGCAGGCTTCCAGGCTGGTCTCGAGACGGTGCTGGTGCTCTCCGGGGTGAGCAAGGTGGCGGACATCGACCGCATGCCGTTTCGACCGAACCACATCTTTGACTCCGTGGTGGACATCGACATCGTCTGATCCCGGGTGCCGCCCTTCCGGTAGCCTTCAGCCTGTACGGGCCCCCTTGGCAAAGGGGGCCCGTTTCGTTTAACGTAAGCGCAATATCGTTAAACAAACTAAACGGGAGCAGGATGCTCCTTCGCCACTCAAGGACGCACCATGAAGAGCCTGAACGACTGGATCCTGCTGGACAAGCACACTGTCTCCCCCACCCCGATGATGCCAGCCCCCGAGCGCATCAGGACCGGAACGCCGAGCCAGACGGCATGGAACCACTACTCCGACCCTAGCCAGCAGTTTCACGTGGGCTTCTGGGCTTGCGAGCCGGGCTGCTGGGCCGTTCACTATACCGAACACGAATACTGCCAGATGCTGGAAGGGGAGGCGGTGATCCACGACGAGCAGGGCGGCTGGCTGCACCTCAAACCGGGGGATCAGTTCGTCATTCCCGCCGGTTTTGTCGGGCAGTGGGAGACCCTCACCCCTTGTCGCAAGCTCTATGTGATCTTCGAACCCGCCGCGACTTGACGCGCACGTCAACCCTGACCCTCTCTCTTCAGGCGGCCGGACGGCCGCCATCCCCTGCGCAACTTGACGCTTACGGCATGATTTTCTGCGGTTTTCCCGCTTGCAAAAGGGTTTTCCGCTAGGCATTGTGATTGGCGAGGAATGTAAATGGAATTTCGAGCCCAAACGTGGGGGGCTCATATAAAAATCAAGAGGATTACCGCCAATGTGTTCTATTTTCGGCATTCTGGACATCAAGACCGACGCCACTGCCCTGCGCAAATCGGCCCTGGAGATGTCCAAGCGACTGCGTCACCGCGGGCCTGACTGGTCCGGCGTCTACAGCTCCGACAAGGCCATCCTGGTGCACGAGCGCCTGGCCATCGTCGATCCGGGCAACGGCGCACAGCCTCTCTACAATCCCGAGCGCACGCACGTATTGGCCGTCAACGGCGAGATCTACAACCACAAGGAGCTGGAGAAGAACCTCAAGGTCGACTTCCAGTTCCAGACCCACTCCGACTGTGAAGTGCTGCTGGCCCTCTACAAGGAGAAGGGCCCGGCGTTCCTGGACGATCTGAACGGCATCTTCGCCTTCATCCTCTATGACGCCGAGCAGGATGCCTACCTGATTGGTCGCGACCACATGGGGATCATCCCCCTCTATACCGGCCGCGACGAACACGGCAACTTCTATGTCGCCTCCGAGATGAAGGCCCTGGTGCCGGTCTGCAAGAGCGTCGAGACCTTCCCGCCGGGACACTACCTGTGGAGCAAGGATGGCGAGCTTAAACAGTGGTATAAACGGGACTGGATGGAGTACGCGCCGGTCGAGCACAACGTCAGCGACAAGGCCGAGCTCAAAGCGGCCCTGGAAGCGGCGGTCAAGCGCCAGCTGATGTGCGACGTGCCCTACGGCGTGCTGCTCTCCGGTGGTCTGGATTCGTCCGTCATCTCCGCCATCACCAAGCTCTATGCCGCCCGCCGGGTGGAAGACGATGGCAAGAGCGAAGCCTGGTGGCCCCAGCTGCACTCCTTCGCCGTCGGCCTGGAAGGGTCGCCGGATCTCGCTGCCGCCCGCAAGGTGGCCGATCACCTCGGCACCATCCACCACCAGATCCACTTCACCGTGCAGGAAGGGCTGGATGCCCTGCGGGACGTCATCTATCACCTCGAGACCTATGACGTCACCACCATCCGCGCCTCCACGCCCATGTATCTGATGGCCCGCTACATCAAGGCGATGGGGATCAAGATGGTGCTCTCCGGCGAAGGCTCCGACGAGCTGTTCGGCGGCTACCTCTACTTCCACAAGGCCCCCAACGCCCGCGAGTTCCACGAAGAGAACGTGCGCAAGCTCGCCTCCCTGCACCTCTATGACTGCCTGCGGGCCAACAAGTCCATGGCCGCCTGGGGCGTGGAAGGCCGCGTGCCCTTCCTCGACAAGGAGTTCATGGACGTGGCGATGCGCCTCAATCCCGCCGACAAGATGTGCGGCAAGGGCAAGATCGAGAAGCACATCCTGCGGGAAGCCTTCGAGGATCTGCTCCCCCACGAAGTGGCGTGGCGCCAGAAGGAGCAGTTCTCCGACGGCGTAGGCTACTCCTGGATTGACAGCCTGAAAGCCATGGTCGAGGAAGAGGTGACGGATCAGATGTTCGAGGCGGCCGCCTTCCGCTTCCCCGTCAACACCCCGCTCACCAAGGAGGCGTACTACTACCGCGCCATCTTCGACGAGCACTTCCCGCTGGAGTCCGCCGCCCGCACCGTGCCCTACGGCAAGTCGGTCGCCTGCTCCACCCCGACCGCGCTCGAATGGGATGCCAAGTTCAAGGAGATGGCCGATCCCTCCGGTCGCGCCGTGATGGACGTCCACCAGCAGGGTTACTGATCGCCCCTGACCTGAATACAAAGCCCCTCTCGAGGGGCTTTGTTGTTTTCTGCCATTCCATTGCCGCTTTTTGCCTTCCCCTTCCCTGTTTGCGGCTTGGCGCAGGAAACGCCTCGTGTCACATTGTCTGCGCCTGGAAGCAAAGATAACGACACAAGGAAGAGACCATGAAACGACTGTTACTGCCCCTGATACTGGGCACCCTCCTTTTCAATGGCGCCGCCTGCGCGGGCGACCACCTCTGGAGTCAGAGCCTGCCCGATTACAGCCAGGGTTATGACGAGACGCGGGATCCGGCCCGCGATCTCGCCGCCGCTACCGCCAAGGCCAGTGCCGAGGGCAAGAAAGTCCTGTTGCTGGTGGGGGGCGAATGGTGCAGTTGGTGCCAGGAGATGAACCGCTTTCTGGACCGGGAACCCGATCTCGCCGGCCAGCTCAACCGCACCTTCGTGGTGGTCAAGGTGAACGTCAGCGAGCAGAACAAGAATGAATCCTTCCTGAAAGACTATCCCGAGTATCTGGGGGTCCCCCACTTCTACGTGCTGGATGCCAAAGGCAGGCTGCTCGAGTCCTTCAACACCGGGCTGCTGGAGAAGGGGAAGAGTTACGACGGGGAGAAACTCGGCAAATTTATCGCCTATTTCCAGCCCAGGACCACCCACGGCTGACTCGCCAGTCAATCAAACAGGGCCCCGCACGGTCAGTGACAGTACAGGGCCTTGATGGAAGCGCAAACAGGGAAGTGGCATGTCTGCGACAAACAGGCCATCCATCACCCCGGACAAGGACGAAAAAGATGTTGCGAATACTGGGCAAGGCGTCGTCAATCAATGTGCGCAAGGTACTGTGGACCTGTGCCGAGCTGACCCTCCCGTTCGAGCTGGAGGAGTGGGGATCCGGCTTCAAACCCACGGACACCCCGGCGTTTCTGGCGCTCAACCCCAATGCCATGGTGCCCGTCATTCAGGATGAGGATTTTACGCTGTGGGAGTCGAACACCATCATCCGCTACCTGGCGACGCGCCATGGTGCCAATGCACTCTATCCCGCCGAGGCGAGAGCCAGGGCTCGGGTCGATCAATGGATTGACTGGCAGGCATCGGACTTGAACAGCGCCTGGCGCTACGCCTTCCTGTCGCTGGTGAGGCGCTCCCCCCAGCATCAAGACCATCAGGCCCTTCACGCAGCTTGCCTGCAGTGGTCTCACTGCATGGAGATCCTGGAGAGACAGCTTCAAACAACCGGAGGATATGTGGCCGGTCCGCACTTCTCGCTGGCAGACATTCCCATCGGGCTGTCAGTCAACCGCTGGCTGGAGACGCCCTATGATCGCCCGTCGCTACCCGCCGTGGACGACTACTACCAGCGACTGAAAGAGCGGCCGGGGTTTCGACGCTATGGGGCCAATGGCACGCCCTGAGGCGAGCAAGATAACCCGGGCAAGGAAAGAGATGGCAGACCGGGCCAACGCGCTGGCCCGGTCTGCACAGCTTCAGGGCTGGGCATCCGGCTGATTGGCGGGGGCCGCCTTGATAAAGGCCTGCAACTGCTCGCAGTTGGCGACGATGCGCGCAATGGTGGGGTAGTCATCCAGGGTCATGTCGAAGCGGCGGGCGTTGTAGACCTGGGGCACCAGCATGCAGTCCGCCAGGGTGACCTCGTTGCCCACGCAATAGATGCCGGCGGTGGTCATGAGAAGCTGCTCCAGCGCGGTGAAGGTCTCGTCTATCCAGTGGCGATACCAGGCATCCCGCGCCATCTTGCTCTGCCCCAACTCCTGCTCCAGGTAGTGCAGCACGCGCAGGTTGTTGAGGGGGTGGGTGTCACAGGCGATCATGTTGACTATCTGGCGCACCCGGGCACGTTCGATGGGCGCGGAGGGCATCAGGGGGTAGGCGGGATAGGTCTCGTCGAGGTACTCCATGATGGCCACCGACTGACCCAGATGCACGTCATCGTCCACGAGAAACGGCACCAGTCCCTGGGGATTGACCCGGCGGTAGGCCTTCTCCTTCTGCTCACCCTGCCGCAAGTTGACCGGGTGCTGCTCATAATCGAGCCCCTTGAGTTGCAGTACCAAACGCACGCGAAAGCTGGCCGATGAGCGCCAATATCCAAACAACTGCAGCATAGTGTGTCCCTGTGGTGGCAGGTGTCTGCCACCTGCCGTGTCGCCCGCCCCTCCAGGGGTCGGGCTCTCCTAGCTCGCCCGCTCGGCCGTTGCTTGCGTGACCCGCTGCAAAATGGTGCCAAACAGACTCATCCCGTTGCGATCCTGCATCGCGATGGACACTGTATCACCAAAGCGCAGAAAGGGTGTAGTGGCTTGACCTGACTCGATAATTTCCAGCATCCGCCGCTCGGCAAGGCAGGAGGATCCCCGGCTTCTGTCGTAGTTGGAGACGGTGCCCGAGCCGATGATGCAACCCGCCCCAAGCGGCCTTGTCTTGGCGGCATGGGCAATCAGCTCATCAAAGTTGAAGGTCATGTCCACCCCGGCGTCGGGTTGCCCGAACAGGGCGCCGTTGAGGTGGGTCACCAGGGGCAGGTGGACCTTGCCATCGCGCCAGTCATCCCCCAGCTCGTCCGGGGTGATAGCCACCGGCGAGAAGCTGCTGGAGGGCTTGGACTGGAAGAAGCCAAAGCCCTTGGCAAGCTCCCCGGGAATGAGGTTGCGCAGGCTCACGTCGTTGACCAGCATCAAGAGCTTGATGTGGCTCGCCGCCCCCTGCGAACGGGTGCCCATGGGCACGTCGTCGGTGATGACGGCCACTTCAGACTCAAAATCGATGCCCCACTCCTCGGAGCCCATCACGATGGGGCCACGGGGCGGCAGGAAGCTGTCAGAGCCTCCCTGATACATCAGGGGATCGTGCCAGAAGCTTTCTGGCATGTCGGCGCCGCGGGCCTTGCGCACCAGCTCCACGTGATTGACGTAGGCACTGCCGTCAATCCACTGGTAGGCGCGAGGCAGCGGGGAGAGGCACGCCTCCTCATCGAAGGGGAAGGCGTCGGGGCAGGCGCACTCGTTGAGTCGCTGATAAACCTTCGCCAATTGCGGCGCCACTTCTCCCCACTGGTCGAGGGCCGACTGCAGGGTCGGGGCAATGGTCGTCACGTGGACGGCGCGCGCCAGATCGCGGCTCACCACCACCAGGGCGCCGTCGCGCTTGCCATTGTTCAGGGTTGCCAGTTTCATATCGAATTCCTTATTTGCCGAGCGTCTCTGGACGCTGCCAGCTGGTGACATAACCGGGGTGTTCGACCCCTTCGCAGATCGGGCCGACGGCCAGGGCATCACGGGTGTCGAGCATCACCGCCACCTCGTCGGTGAAGGTCTTGGCATGGGCCTGCCCCGCCGCAAAGGCCTTGGGATGGGGACCATGGGTGAAGCCGGCAGGGTGGAAGGTGACCATGCCCCGCTTGATGTTGTCCCGGCTGAAGAAGTCCCCGGCGTGGTAGAAGAGCACCTCGTCGAAGTCGTCGTTGCTGTGGTAGAAGGGCACCCGCAGGGCGCCTGGGTCGCTCTCGATGGGACGCGGCACGAAGGTGCAGACCACGAACCGGCTCGCAACGAAGGTGGAGTGAGCCGAGGGAGGCAGGTGGTAGCGGTGGCTCATCAGCGGGCGGATATCCCGCCAGTTGAGGCGCACCACGCACAAGTCCCCGTGCCACCCTTGTGCATCCAGCGGGTTGAACGGCCAGGTGACGACCGAGACCTGATCGTGGCGCTTGATCTGCAGCGACCAGGGGTTTTCATCCTGCTGGGCTAGGAAGCGCTCGTTGATGGCGGGCACGTCCAGGGCCGCCGGATCGAAGATGGCGTGATTGCCCACCAGTCCCTTGTCCGGCAGCTGATAACTGTCTTCCGTCGCCTCGATCATCAGGATGAAGAGGGGTGCGGTGGGCTCGATGCGCCACATGGTGCCACGGGGGATCACCACGTAGTCCCCCTCCCGCAGGGTCAGATGGCCGTAGTCGCAGAAGAAGTCGCCTCCCCCCTCGTGAATGAACAGGAGCTCGTCGCCATCGGCGTTGCGCACCAGAAACGGCATCCTCTCGCTCAGGCGCCAGATGCGGTAGCGGCAGTGGGGGTTGCTGAGCAGATCCGGCATCACCCAGGGGGAGAGGGAGCTCACCTCCTCCTGCAGATCGTTCAAGTCAAACGCCCGTGGCCGAAGCGGCCCTTCCCAGTTGACCCAGTCGGTGGGAGCGTGCTTGTGGTGCATGTGGGTGGCCGGACCGAAGAAGCCCAAGCGCCCCAGCTCGCGCTCATAGATGGCCTGCTCCGGCAGATCGGCATGGGCCTGGCGGGAGTGGGTTCCCTCCCGATGGGGGAAGCTTATCCAGTTACGCATCGCTCGGTTCTCCGTTTTTCTGGCCCTGCGCGGCACTGTTCACCTCCCCTTGCGTGGATCCGTCCAGCACGCCACGGCGGATCTGATCCAGCTCGATGGATTCGAACAATGCCTGGAAGTTGCCCTCACCAAAGCCCTCGTTGCCCTTGCGCTGGATGATCTCGAAGAACACGGGACCGATGACGGTGTCGGTGAAGATCTGCAGCAGGATGCCGTCCTTCGTCGGCGAGCCGTCGATGAGGATGCGCAGCGTCTTCAGCGCGGCCAGATCCTCCTGATGACCCGCGACCCGGCTGTCCACCTTCTCGTAGTAGGTGTCCGGCGTCGGCATGAAGCCGGTTCCCCGCCCTCTGAGCGTGCGGATGGTGTGATAGATGTCGGCAGAGGCGAGCGCGATGTGCTGGATCCCCTCCCCCTTGTACTGGCGCAGGTACTCCTCTATCTGGGACTTGTCGTCCGCCGACTCGTTGATGGGGATGCGAATTTTGCCGCAAGGGGCCGTCATGGCGCGCGAGTGCAGTCCTGTCAGCTTGCCCTCGATGTCGAAGTAGCGGATTTCCCGGAAGTTGCCGATCCGCTCGTAGAAATTCGACCAGAGGTTCATGTTGCCGCGATGGACATTGTGGGTCAGGTGGTCGATCTCATAGAGCCCCGCGTCCACCTCGGCCATGCGGGCCTGCCAGTCGGGGTAGAAGATAAAGTCCACGTCATAGATGGAGCCCCGCTCGCCATAGCGATCGACAAAGGAGAGGGTACTCTCGCCGATGCCGTAGATGGCGGGGATGTTGAGCTCCATGGGGCCGATTTTGCCCACAAACGGCTTGGCCCCCTGGCCAATGGCGTACTGCTGGGCACGGCCGGCATCGCTCACCCGAAACGCCATGCCGCACACGCTCGGACCATGGGCCCGCGCAAACTCCTCCGCCTGGGAGTGGGGCTCGGCATTGACCACGAAGTTGATGTCCCCCTGGCGATAGAGCCAGCACTGCTTGTGCCTGTGCTTGGCCACTTCGGCAAAGCCCAGTGAGACGAACAGCGCCTTGAGGGCCGCAATGCCCTTGAGATCCGGCGCCGTGTACTCGACAAACTCAAACCCGTCGGTGCCAAGGGGGTTGATGGTGTGAGTACGGGAAGAAGGGGTGGTCATAATGCGCTCCTTGCGATGAACTGATAACGAAACGGGTCACGCCGCAAGGGCTCGACAGGCAGCCCGCACGGCTTTGTTAACAACTTGTTTCATTAGAGTGGCGAGCGCAGGGAATGAGAAGGGGCGGCGTTCAGATAGTTTGGCGGGGATCCGCGCCAAAAAATGTAAATGAAATGTGACGTCACAGCCTCAACCTTGCACTGCGCTCGTTAGCGTCCCGCAAGGCTGTCAGCTTTGCCTTACAGAGACCAATAACGGGGTTCGATATGGGGCAGCACCGCCCTCGCTTTTAGCAATCGAGTCCTTTGCGGGTTGATGAGCCAGGCCTGCTCCCCCAA
This sequence comes from Aeromonas sp. QDB68, assembly GCF_027707405.1. Classification (NCBI taxonomy): domain Bacteria; kingdom Pseudomonadati; phylum Pseudomonadota; class Gammaproteobacteria; order Aeromonadales; family Aeromonadaceae; genus Aeromonas; species Aeromonas sp. QDB68. Next base: position 14,809 of record NZ_JAPCIQ010000024.1, read on the forward strand.
CGCCAGCAGGGGCAGATCGTGCAAGCTGTCACTCAGGGTGAGTGCGGCCTCCAGGGTCAGGAGCTCGGGCAGCAGCTTGTGCCTGCCATGGCAATAGAAGCGCGGCACCAGGCCGCCGAAACGGTAACCCATCCGCGAGCCGATGATGCGGTGAGGGAGCCTTGGCAGTTGACGATGGATCTGGGCACGGACCAGGGAGCGGGGACTGGCGGAGATAACCCAGCAGCGGTGCCCCTCCCCCGTCAGGAGGGCTCGCGCCTCCCGATACAGACCGGGCCGGGTCAGGCTGTACTGCCGTACCAGGGCGCGCCAGGCCAGGGGGGATAGCCCGAGGGTGATGGCCCACCAGATGAGTGCAATGCCGCGACTGCGCTGACCTGGCAGCAGATAGATCACGGCACCGAACGCCATCAGTGGCCACAGCAGCAGCGGCCAGATACGGCGGCGCAAGATGAAACGCAGCAACCCTGCATGGCTGTCATCCGGCGCCAGGGTGTCATCGAAGTCGGCCAGGATCCAGCCGCGGGCTGAGACACTCGCAGTTGCAGCGCTCATTCGGTGAGTTCTGCGATGGCGGCATGCAACTCGGGCAGGAGGAACAGTGTCCCCTCATCGGGCGGACAGACGAGATCGAAACTCTCACCTGCCAGGGTGAAGGCGAGGCGCCAGGCGTGCAGATAACCGCGATCCGCCGCCGTGCCGCCGTAACGCTCATCTCCGAGGATGGGGGCTCCCACGCTCTTCAAGGCCACCCGGATCTGGTGGGTCTTGCCGGTCCGGGGCTTGATGCGATAAAGGCGCAGCCCCTCGCGCACCGAAACGGAGTCGAACCAGCTGATGGCCGGGTTATCCTGGGTGCGGCTCAGCATCCAGCTGCCGCCTCGCCCTTTCTCCATGTCACCCTTCACCCAGCCCTGCTTCTTCTTCGGCTTGCGATCGGAGAGTGCCAGATACTGCTTGCTCACTTCCCGCGCCGCGAAAGCCATGCTGAGGGCGCGATTCGCTTCGGCGGTGCGGGCCAGCAGCACCAGCCCAGAGGTCATCTTGTCCAGTCGATGGACCGGATAGAGGTCAAGACCGGTATCCATTCTGACCCGATTGACGAGACCCGGCTCGCCCGCATCATCGTGCATGCCAATGCCCGGACGCTTGTTGATCACCATGAAATCTTTGTGCTGCAATTGTATCCGGTACATGTATAACCCTTTAGAATGTTATTTGTTAACCACTTGAATGCAGGCCTGCAGGCCATCTTCATGGACCCTCAGCACAAGAATCGCACGAATGAAAAAATGCCTGTTTTGGCTGTTGTTGCTTGGCATCACTTGCTTCTCGCCCCTCCAGGCCAGTGAACGGACACGTGATCTGCCGGAGAAGGTGGTATTGCAGTTGCGCTGGCTGCATCAGCCCCAGTTTGTGGGCTATCACATGGCCAAGGCCAAGGGGTATTACGCCGACGCTGGTCTGGATGTCGAGATAAGGCCAGGTGGCAAGGGAATAAGTCCGGTTCAGGAGGTGCTGGCCGGACGCGCCGACTTTGGCGTCGGCAACACCGAGGTGCTGACCCACTACGCCCAGGGCAAGCCACTGCTGGCGCTGGCCAGCGTCTACCAGCACTCTCCCTCCATCTTCCTGGCACGCCGCGACAGCGGCATTCTCACCGTTGCGGACATGCGTGGCAAACGGATCATGATGTTTCCGGGTCATCAGGATGCCGAACTGCTGGCCACCCTCTACTATCAGGGGCTTCACGAGCGCCAGCTCATCCCGGTACCCACTTCGGTCAACATCGACGATCTGATCGCCGGCCGAATAGACATCTTCAACGCCTATCTGAGCAATGAGCCCTTCTATCTGGAAGAGCGCGGCATCTCGGTGTCCGTCATCAACCCTCGCAACTACGGCATCGATTTCTACAGCGACATTCTCTTCACCACCCAGGCACAGGAGCGGCTCAATCCGGAGCGGGTGGCACGTTTTCGTGCAGCCAGCCTCAAGGGATGGCGCTATGCCCTCACCCACCCCGAGGAAGCCATCGCCCTGCTGCGCACGGAGTATGGCGTCAACCGCAGCCAGGCCCACATGGAATACGAGTTGCAGATGAGCAAGGAGATGATCCAGCCGCTCTATGTGGAGATCGGGTATATGAATCCGGATCGCTTCGCTCACATCATGCGGCAGCTGGTGGAGATAGGCCTCCTTGCCAAACCGGTCTCCCTGACCCGTTTCCTCTATCAGGTCCCCTCAGAACAGTGGATCTTCTGGCGTCCATGGTTCCTGCTGAGCCTGGGTGTTGGTGGTCTCATCCTGCTGCTCTCCCTCTATCTTCTGATGAGCAACAAGCGGCTCAACCAGGAAGTGGCCCTGCGCAAGCAGCAAGAGCAGGAGATACTGCAACTGGCCCGCCTCGATCCCCTTACCGGGCTGCCCAATCGACTGAGCCTGATGGAGCAGTTGAAACACCAGGTGCAAAGCGACAATCCGGGCTGCCTGCTGTTTTGCGATCTCAATGACTTCAAGCGCATCTACGACAACTTCGGCCACAGCCAGGGGGATGCCATCCTCTGCCAGCTGGCCCGACGGATCCACGGCGCCATCGGCCACCAGTGCTATTTTGCCCGCTTGGCGGGGGACGAGTTCATCCTGCTGCTGCCGGGCTACGATATCCGTCAGGCAGAGGAGGTCACCGCCGTGATCCGCCAGGCCATGCAGGCCCCCTTCGTGGTCAATGACCAGCCGATGCAGGTGGGCATCAGTATCGGCGTCAGCCACTACCAGCATGACTGGAGCCCGGAGCAGTGGCTCATCCAGGCCGACAGGGCCATGTATTGTGACAAGGGTGGCCGCGTCATCACGCTGGCGGAGCAGTCCGGCTGACTTGCTCATCTCCCGGCACACAGATCCGATACCCCCGTGAAACCGATAAACAGGAAGGCCACCCCAGGGGTGGCCTTCCTGCATTGCATGAGTCTGACCGCTCTTACCCGAAGGTCTGCCCCAGGGATTTGAGCTGGCGAGCCTTGGTGAGCAGGATGTCGCTCGAGGCGTCCATGTCCTGCATCTTGTTACTGTTGGTGTGGGAGTGCTGGGAGATGGCGTTGACGTTGCGGCTGATGTCCTCCACCACCGCCTGTTGCTCCTCTGCCGCCGTCGAGATCTGGGCCGAGAGGTCCACCACCCGTTCTATTTCCGCCAACACCTGATGCAGGCTCTCTGATCCCTGGCGGGTCAGGGTCACGCAGGATTGGGTCTGTTGCAGGTTCTGCTGCATCATGCCCTTCCAGCCGTTCAGGGTACGCTGGATCTGGCCTATGCTGCTCTGGATCTGTTCGGTCGCCTTGTGGGTGCGCGTGGAGAGGGTTCGCACCTCGTCCGCCACCACCGCAAAGCCTCGCCCCTGCTCCCCTGCCCGCGCCGCTTCGATGGCGGCGTTGAGCGCCAGCAGATTGGTCTGATCCGCAATGCCCTGGATCTCGCTCATCAGCACACCGATGCGGTCCGACTCCTCCGCCAGTGCCACGGCGGCCGTGAAGGCATGCTCTGCCTGGGTGGCCAGCTCCGTCACCCTGTGCTGGGTATCTTCCAGTTGCTGATCGGTGTGTTGGCAGTGCGCCTTGGCCTGGGCTATCTGGTTGTCCGTCTCCAGGATATTGCGGGCAATCTCGTGGGCTGTCGCCGCCATCTCGGTGATGGCCGTCGCCACCTGCTGGGTCTGGACATCCTGTTCGGCGATGTCGGCGCTCGCCTCGCTGGAGGCTGTTTTCAGATGCACCGCGAGATCCTGCAGGGAGAGGGTCGCATCGTCCACTCGTCCAAGGACGGTACGGATCCTGGCCTGCAACAGCTTGATGTGGAAGTCTGCAATGGCACTGGCATCCTCCCCCGAATAGATGAGCCGGGTCAGGCTGTCATATTCGTCCGCGAGCTGTCGCAGATAACGGGGGGTAGTGATGAGGGTGTCACGATAGATCAGGGCCAGCCACAAGAGAGGCAACAGGGTGAACAACGGCCCCCAGGGCCCCATCAGATAGCCCCCCCCGCCAGCATCAGCAAGAGACCGACGATGGCCAGCCCATGGCGCATCGGGCGCAGGCTCAATCCGCCCTTTCGCTCCCCCCGCTCCACGCTCTTCAATCTGGCATAGGTGCGCCCGGCCACGGCTTTCATCTCCGGCGCGGCGCGACTGCGGACCGACTGGTAGCCATTGATCCGCCCCTGCTCGAAGATGGGGGTGACATAGGCATCCACCCAATAGTAACGCCCATCCTTGCAGCGGTTTTTCACCATGCCGCGCCAGGGTTTGCCCTGCTTGAGCTTGCCCCAGAGGTCAGCAAAGGCGGCCTTGGGCATGTCCGGGTGGCGCACCATGTTGTGGTGCTGGCCGATGAGCTCGGCCCGGCTGTACCCCGCTACCCGGCAGAAGTGATCATTGGCGTAGGTGATCACACCCTGCAGGTCCGTAGTGGAGACCAGCTGTTCATTGGCAGGAAAATCCACCTCTTCGTCGATGAGATGAACCTGGCTTTTCTTCATGGCGCACACCCCTTGTTTGATCACCCACTGAGCGCAGCCAAACGCCTACGGGCAAGCAACGCAGAGACCCAGTCGGGGAGGATGGCTGAGACACAATTTGCATCCTGTTTGACGCCGCGCAAGATTTTGACCCCAAAAGCCCAGGTTTGGCCAAAAAACACTCGGCATTTTCCCAGGTTCACCGCTCTCCCACACGATGCATCACACCAAAAAATGGTTCCAACGAGTCTGTGGTACTGGCATTGCCAGGGGTCCGTCAGGGGAGAGCACACTTGATACGACCTTGGACCTAAGCATAATTGACGTTAACGTAAACGTAGTGTGAGATGATACCGTTCACCCTACACATACAGCAGACACGCACCCCATGAAAGGAGTCACCATGTCCAACCTCTCCCCCTCGGCCGGCAGGCGTTTTCGCACGGCCCTGGCCAACGAAAAGCCCCTGCAGATTGTCGGCACCATCAATGCCTACATGGCGCTGATGGCAGAGCGCAGCGGCTTCCAGGCCCTCTATCTCTCCGGCGCCGGGGTGGCGAACGCCTCCTATGGCCTGCCGGATCTCGGCATGACCTCCATGAATGACGTGCTCATCGATGCCGAACGCATCACGGCTGCCACCCAGGTGCCACTCTTGGTGGACATCGACACCGGCTGGGGGGGCGCCTTCAACATCGCCCGCACTATCCGCGCCTTCGAGCGCGGCGGTGTGGCCGCCGTCCACATGGAAGATCAGGTGGCCCAGAAGCGTTGCGGCCACAGGCCCAACAAGGCCGTGGTCAGCGTCACCGAGATGGTGGACAGGATCAAGGCGGCGGTGGATGCCCGCCAGGACGAGAGTTTCGTCATCATGGCCCGCACCGACGCCCTGGCGGTGGAAGGGCTGGGCTCGGCCCTGGAGCGCGCCGCCGCCTATGTGGAGGCGGGCGCCGACATGATCTTCGCCGAAGCGGTCACCGAGCTCGAGCAGTACGACCGTTTCAGGCAGGCGGCCGGGGTGCCGATCCTCGCCAACATGACCGAGTTCGGCAAGACCGAGCTGTTTGACAAGGAGGCGCTCGCCGCCCACGGCGTGGACATGGTGCTCTACCCCCTGAGCGCCGCCCGCGCCGCCAACCAGGCCGCCCTCAACGTCTATCAGACGCTTCGCCGCGACGGCCACCAGCGCGCCGTGGTCGACACCATGCAGACCCGGGAGTCCCTCTACGATTTTCTCGGTTACCACCACTACGAGCAGACCCTGGACAGGCTGTTCACCCAGGATCTGTCGACCAAGGAATAAGACGGCGACCGGCCGCCTTATGCTGGCGGCTGGCGCATCAACGGACTGAATGAGGAAACATGTGATGAGCGCCCTGCCCGAAACCACCGGCTTCAAGCCCAAGAAATCCGTCGCCCTTTCCGGCACCGCCGCCGGCAATACCGCCCTGTGCACCGTGGGCCTCAGCGGCAACGATCTGCACTACCGTGGCTACGACATCCTGGACGTGGCCACCAGCTGCGAATTTGAAGAGATAGCCCACCTGCTGGTGCACGGCCATCTGCCCAATGTGGCGGAGCTCGCCGCCTACAAGGCCAAGCTCAAGGCCCTGCGCGGCCTGCCCACTGGGGTCAGGACCGCCCTGGAGCAGTTGCCTCCCTCCGCCCACCCCATGGACGTGATGCGCACCGCCGTCTCCGTGCTGGGGTGCCTGTCGCCGGAGAAGGACGATCACAACCACCCGGGCGCCCGGGACATCGCCGACAAGCTGATGGCCTGTCTCGGCTCCGTGTTGCTCTACTGGTACCACTTCAGTCACAACGGTAAACGCATCCATGTGGAGACCGACGACGACTCCATCGGCGGCCACTTCCTACACCTGCTGCACGGGCACAAGCCACGCGACTCCTGGGTTCGCGCCATGCACACCTCCCTCATCCTCTACGCCGAGCACGAGTTCAACGCCTCCACCTTCACCGGCCGCGTCATCGCCGGCACCGGCTCGGACATGTACTCCTGCATCACGGGAGCCATCGGTGCCCTGCGCGGGCCCAAGCACGGGGGCGCCAACGAGGTGGCTTTCGAGATCCAGAAGCGCTACGAGAACCCGGACGAGGCGGAGGCCGACATTCGCGCCCGCATCGAGAAGAAGGAGGTGGTCATCGGCTTCGGCCACCCGGTCTACACCGTCTCCGATCCCCGCAACAAGGTGATCAAGGAGGTGGCGCGCGAGCTCAGCCAGGAGCAGCACAACACCAAGATGTTCGACATCGCCGAGCGGCTGGAGTCCACCATGTGGGAGGCCAAGAAGATGTTCCCGAACCTCGACTGGTTCAGCGCCGTCAGCTACCACATGATGGGGGTGCCCACCGCCATGTTCACCCCGCTGTTCGTCATCGCCCGCACCTCAGGCTGGTCGGCCCATGTCATCGAGCAGCGCATCGACGGCAAGATCATCCGCCCGAGCGCCAACTACGTCGGCCCGGAGGATCTCCAGTTCGTGCCGCTCAAGGAGCGCAAGTGATGATCAACACGCAATATCGCAAGCCCCTGCCCGGCACACAGCTTGACTACTTCGACGCCCGGGAGGCGGTGAACGCCATCGCCCCCGGCGCCTGGGACAGGCTCTCCTACACCGCCCGCGTCCACGCCGAGAACCTGGTGCGTCGGTGCGATCCGACCATCCTCGGCGAGTGCCTCGGCCAGATAGTGCACAACAAGCGCGATCGCGACTTTCCCTGGTTCCCGGCGCGGGTGGTGTGCCACGACATCCTGGGGCAGACCGCCCTGGTGGACCTCGCGGGCCTTCGCGACGCCATCGCCGAGCAGGGGGGCGATCCCGCCCAGGTGAACCCGGTCGTGCCGGTGCAGCTCATCGTCGACCATTCCCTGGCCGTTGAATGTGGCGGCTTTGACCCCCAGGCATTCGAGAAGAACCGCGCCATCGAGGATCGGCGCAACGAGGATCGCTTCCACTTCATCGACTGGACCAAGCAGGCGTTCAAGAACATCGAGGTGATCCCGCCGGGCAACGGCATCATGCACCAGATCAACCTGGAGAAGATGTCCCCTGTCATCCACGCCGATCGCGGCCTCGCCTACCCGGATACCTGCGTCGGCACCGACAGCCACACCCCCCACGTTGACGCTCTGGGCGTCATCGCGGTGGGGGTGGGTGGGTTAGAGGCCGAGAACGTCATGCTGGGGCGCGCCTCCTGGATGCGGCTGCCTTCGATCGTCGGCGTGGAGCTCTCCGGCAAGCCGCAACCCGGCATCACCGCCACGGACCTGGTGCTGTCGCTCACCGAATTCCTGCGCCAGCAGAAGGTAGTCGGGGCCTATCTGGAGTTTCGTGGCGAGGGCGCCGCCGCCCTCACCCTCGGCGATCGGGCCACCATCTCCAACATGGCACCGGAATACGGCGCTACCGCGGCCATGTTCTTCATCGACCAGCAGACCCTCGACTACCTCAAGCTCACCGGCCGTGACGACGAGCAGGTCAGGCTGGTGGAAACCTATGCCAGGGAGGCCGGCCTCTGGGCCGATGCCCTGGCGAGCGCCCAGTACGAGCGGGTGCTGCACTTTGACTTGTCGAGCGTGGTGCGCACCCTGGCGGGCCCCTCCAACCCCCATCGCCGCCTGCCGGTCTCCGCCCTGGCGGAGCGCGGTATCGCGGTGAATCTGGACAAGGCTCGCGCCCAGGAGGCGGACGGCCTCTTGCCCGATGGCGCCGTCATCATCGCCGCCATCACCAGTTGCACCAACACCAGCAACCCGCGCAACGTGATTGCCGCGGGCCTGTTGGCCCGCAACGCCAACCGGCTCGGTCTGGTGCGCAAGCCCTGGGTCAAGTCGTCCCTGGCCCCCGGATCCAAGACAGTCGCCCTCTACTTGAAAGAGGCGGGACTGGACGAGGAACTTGAGCGGCTCGGCTTCGGCGTCGTGGCCTTTGCCTGCACCACCTGCAACGGCATGTCCGGTGCCCTGGATCCCACCATTCAGCAGGAGATCATCGAGCGGGACCTCTATGCCACGGCGGTGCTGTCCGGCAACCGCAACTTCGACGGCCGCATCCATCCCTATGCCAAGCAGGCGTTTCTCGCCTCCCCGCCCCTGGTGGTGGCCTACGCCATCGCCGGCACCATCCGCTTCGACATTGAAAAAGATGTGCTGGGGGTGATGGACGGCAAGGAAATTCGCCTCAAAGACATCTGGCCGTCTGATGAAGAGATCGACGCCGTGGTCAAGGCGTCGGTCAAGCCGTCCCAGTTCCACCAGGTCTATATCCCCATGTTCACCCAGGAAGAGGATCAGGGTCCCAAGGTGACGCCCCTGTACGACTGGCGTACGCAAAGCACCTATATCCGTCGCCCGCCTTACTGGGAGGGGGCACTGGCGGGCGAGCGCACCCTGCGCGGCATGCGGCCCCTGGCGCTGTTGCCGGACAACATCACCACAGACCACCTCTCCCCTTCCAACGCCATCCTGCCCGGCAGCGCGGCGGGGGAATACCTGGCGAAGATGGGCCTGCCGGAGGAGGACTTCAACTCCTACGCCACCCACCGCGGCGATCACCTGACCGCCCAGCGCGCCACCTTCGCCAACCCCCAGCTGGTCAACGAGATGGCGGTGGTGAACGGCGTGGTGCAGAAGGGGTCCCTCGCCCGCGTCGAGCCGGATGGCAAAGTGATGCGGATGTGGGAAGCCATCGAGACCTACATGGCACGCAAGCAGCCCCTCATCATCGTGGCCGGTGCCGACTACGGTCAGGGCTCGTCCCGGGACTGGGCGGCCAAGGGGGTGCGCCTTGCCGGGGTGGAGGTGATCGCGGCGGAAGGCTTCGAGCGTATTCACCGCACCAACCTCATCGGTATGGGGGTGCTGCCGCTCGAGTTCAAACCGGGCACCACCCGCCTCACGCTGGGCCTCGATGGCACCGAGACCTATGACGTGGTGGGGGAGCGCCAGCCGCGCACCGATCTCACTCTGGTGATCCGCCGTCGCAGCGGCGAAGTGATCCAGGTGCCCATGACCTGCCGCCTCGACACCGCCGAGGAGGTCTCGGTCTATGAGGCAGGTGGCGTGCTGCAACGCTTCGCCCAGGATTTCCTGGCGTCAGCTGCGCAAAAGGCCGCAAGCTAAATCGCAACCCCGCTCCGCCCCTTTGAAAAAGGGGAAGGCATAAAGCACCCTCTCCCTTTGAGAGAGGGTTGGGGTGAGGGGACATCCCCCTCATTCGCCCTTCGGGCACCTTCTCCCAGAGGGAGCAGGATCTATGACTCTTTTCAGGACACTCTCTATGGCCCACATACCACAAGTAAAAATCCCGGCCACCTACCTTCGTGGCGGCACCAGCAAGGGGGTCTTCTTTCGCTTATCTGACCTGCCCGAGCGCTGCCAGCAGCCGGGCCCGGCACGGGATGCCCTCTTCCTGCGGGTCATCGGCAGCCCCGACCCCTACGGCGCCCACATGGACGGCATGGGGGGGGCCACCTCCTCCACAGCCAAGTGCGTGATCCTCTCCAAAAGCCAGCAACCCGATCACGATGTGGACTACCTCTACGGCCAGGTCGCCATCGACAAGGCATTCGTGGACTGGAGCGGCAACTGCGGCAACCTCTCCACCGGCGCCGGGGCCTTCGCCATCCACGCCGGCCTGGTGGACCCGTCCCGCATCCCGGAGCACGGCACCTGTGAGGTGCGCATCTGGCAGGCCAATATCGGCAAAACCATCCTCGCCCACGTGCCGGTGACAAACGGCCAGGTGCAGGAGACAGGCGATTTCGAGCTGGACGGGGTGACCTTCCCCGCCGCCGAGATCGTGCTGGAGTTTCTCGACCCGTCCGACGAGGGTGAAGACGGCGGCGCCCTCTTCCCCACCGGCAATCTGGTGGACGATCTGGAGGTACCCGCGTCTGTTGTAAAGAGCGGCGTACTGAAAGCCACCCTGATCAGCGCCGGCATCCCCACGGTGTTCGTCAACGCCGAGGACATTGGTTATGAGGGCACCGAGCTGCGCGAGGCGATCAACACAGACCCGCAAGCGCTCGCCCGTTTCGAGGCGATCCGGGTTGCCGGTGCCCTGCGCATGGGGCTCATCAAGCGCCCCGAAGAGGCGGCCACTCGCCAGCACACCCCGAAAATTGCCTTCGTCGCACCCGCCAAGGATTACCGCACCGCCAGCGGCAAGGAGATTATTGCCGGCGAGATCGATCTGCTGGTGCGGGCCCTCTCCATGGGCAAGCTGCACCACGCCATGATGGGCACCTGCGCCGTGGCCATCGGCACGGCGGCGGCCATTCCCGGCACCCTCGTCAATCTGGCCGCCGGGGGCGGCGAGCGCGAAGCGGTGCGCTTCGGCCACCCCTCCGGCACCCTGAGAGTCGGAGCCCAGGCAGAGCAGGTAGCGGGACAGTGGACGGTCACCAAGGCGGTGATGTCCCGCTCCGCCCGCATCCTGATGGAAGGCTGGGTGCGGGTCCCTGGAGATGCCTTCTAGCCCGCTGCGGCATCACACCGACCAGGCCAGCCAGACGAAAAGAGCCCCAAGGCGACTGCCTCAGGGCTCTTTTTTGGATGTTTCAGGCTGTGAAAATCACATCATCATTGCGGTCTTGCCACACACTCCACCTTTCTTGGCACATTGTGCTTCGCGTCCCCGCCGATGAGCCGCTTGACCTGCCCTGGTGGGCAGCGACCGTCATCCACATAGGCGGTCTCCCCAAGGGGCAGCCTGCCTGGGGGTGGATCCTGACTCAGATAGGTGACGGGAATGGGCGCAGGCGCAAACCCACTGCACCCCGACATCAGGAGTGCGCCGCACCACAGAGCCAGCATGCCTCCCCTCTTTCCTGCAACCGCCATCGCTCACTCCCTGCCTCTGTCGGGGCACCGACCCGGCGCCCCTCGTTTCGGCAGTGTACCCAGGGATGGCGCCGGACCGACACCCGTCTCCGGCGCCGTTGTGACGATTCCAGACACAGACAAAAATATCGGCTTTTCACGGCTTCGACCCGTAGTAGTGGGTCAGCAGGGCATCGGCCTCGTCCACGGAGATCGCCATCTGCGGCCAGCGCGCGGCCTTCTCCCTGATGTCCCGCAGGCTCCCCAGCTCCGGGCGTAGTGCGCTGCCGAGGTGGCGGTTCAAGGCATCAAAGCGGGCGATCACCCCCTGTCGGCTGAAGTGCCCGGGCGCCAGATCCATCCGGTAGCCCTGAAACAGCCACTGGAGTCCCTGATAGACGGCGGGGTGGTAGACGCTGTGATGATCCTCCTCCTCGAAGTAGCGGCTGGTGACGTGCAGGTTTGCGCCGGGTGCCCCCACTACCTGCCGCGCAAACTGCTGCAGGCGATCCCGGTGAAACGCCGAGCGCCCGAATCCCGGGGTGAAGGGGTTGTTGGCCACCGCCATAAACAGCGAGGAGGCGTGCTTGAGCGGCCCGGTCAACTCCGACGCGATGCGCTCGTAATTGCGGGGGTAATCGAACCAGAGGCTGGCGTCGATGGCGATCACACCCTGGAACTGGCCGCCGTCTTGCGCCTGTGCATCGAGCGCCAGCAGGCCGCCGAGGGAGTGGCCCACCAGCAGGGCCGGCGCCCGGGTCCGAAACCTCTCCTCGATGAGGGGGCGCAGCTCCTCACTCAGATAGCGCAGGAACCGGGGCCCGCCCCCCGTCACGGCATAGCCGGGCCCCGCCGGTGCCCCATTTGGCAAGGTCATGGTGTGGCTCGGGGTGTAATCCCGCATCCGGTCGGTGTTGTGGACCGCGACGATGATGAGGGGGGGAATAGCCGGATTGAGCCCGGCCCGCAGGGCCCGGGTGATGCCGACAACCTCCAGCAGGCTCTTCTCCCCGTCGAGCAGATAGAGCACGGGGAACCGAGCCCCGGGCTCGCGTTCATATTCCTGGGGCAGGGAGACGCTGTATTGCCGCGTCTCCCCCAGCAGGGCCGAATGGTGGGTGAAGCGCTGTGCGTAGTGGAGCATGTCTGCCTGGGCAGAAGAGAGTGTGATCATGGTGAGCAGCAGGATGATGAGTCTTGTCATGGGATGAACCAGGATTGTGTCGCCAGCCTTGGGGATCCCCCGTAGGGCGGCGCACAGAGACGGTAGCAGGGCCCGCAGGCCCTGCTGTCGTCGGTCGTTACAGCTTGTAGGTGAAGCCTGCCATCAGGTTCGCCAGCTCGCCGTACATGTTGAAGGTGCTGGTGGAGCCGACCCGGTAGAAGTACTCCCGGTCGAGCAGGTTGTAGAGGTTCAGGGTCGCCTGCATTCTGTCGTTGATCTCGTAACGCACCGCCGCATCGAACAGGGCATAGCCCCCCTGGTGGGTCTCGACCCCCTTCTGGTTGAAGCCGTAGTCGCTCACCGCCGTCATCCCGGCCCCGAGGTGCAGCCCCTGCACCCAGTCGGCCAGGTGGTAGTCGGTCCAGAGGGAGAGGGCGTGACGGGGAATGGTGTCGAATTTCGGGTTGTGATCCCCGGCCTTCTCCTCGATGTCGGTGAAGGTATAGCCGGCCATCACCATCCAGTTCTGGCTGAGATAGCCGCTCGCCTCCAGCTCCACCCCTTGCGTCTCCACCTTGCCGGTAGCCCAGTAGGTGTTGGTGATGGCGATGCCCTGATCGTCGTAGGCCTGGGCCGCGATGTTGTCGTCCTTCATCAGGAAGAGGGTCGCCCGGGTGTTGAGCAGGCCGTCACGCAGCGAGGACTTGATGCCGGTCTCCCACTGGCTGCCCTCCCGGGGCTTGAGCAGGTTGCCGCTCTCGTCCTGGCTGGTCTGGGGCTTGAACACCTTGGAGTAGCTGGCATACCAGGCGTGTTCGTCGCTCAGGTCATAGACGGCCCCCGCGTAGGGGGTGAGCTTGCCGTTGAACGTACCGGACTCGCCGCTCTGGGCTCCGGAACTCAGGGTCGTGCTGACGGCATCCAGATCGTACCAGGAGACGCGGGCCCCGGTGATCACCGCCAGCGGCTCCAGCAGACGCCAGGTCACCTTGCCATACAGACCGAGCTCCGACTGCTCCTCATGGTCATTCTTGGTGTAGCTGTAGTCCGGCTTGGCGACCCGGGTCGGGTCGAAATCGAACACATTGATCTTGCCGAGGTTGCGGTTGGTGTAGGTCTGAATGTCCGACTCGTAGCGCTTGTAGTCGGAGCCCAACACAAACTCGCTCTTGTGCCCCAACAGATCGAACATCTGACTGTAGTTGGCATCGAAGGCCATGTTCTTCTGCTGGTTTCCCTGGCCGTTGAACATCAGCCCGGTGTTGCCCGCCGCGTCCACGGGGCCGTTGGTGAAGGTCTGCTCCAGCCGCATGTCGTGATCCATGTAGCGGGCCGAGACCTGACCCACCCCGCCGTTGGCAAAGGCGTGTTGCAGCGAGGCCCCCACATCCGTGGTGTCGGCGTCGAAGAAGTCTTCAGCCGACCCCAGGTAGGTGCTGCGGCCGATGTCGAGCAGGGAGCCGTCCTTGTACGCCGGCAGGCCGTTGGTGGGCAGGATGTCCTTGGTCTGGTGCAGGGCGTAGACGGAGAGGCGGGTGCGATCCGAGAGATCGAACTCCAGGGTGCCGTAGTAGGTACCGTTGTCGTTGTTGTTGTAGTCCACCTGGTTCTTGATGTCGGCGTTGGCCACCACGACGCGGCCGCGCAGGGAACCCTCGTCGTTGAGTGCGCCCCCCATGTCCGCCTCCAGGTAATGCCTGTCCCAGCTGCCATAGCGCGCCGTGACCGAGCCCTTGAAGGCGTCGGTCGGACGCTTGAGCACCATGTTGATCACGCCCCCCAGCTCGCTGGTGCTGTTGAAGAGGCCGGAGGGGCCCCGCATGATCTCCACCCGATCCACCGCCGCCAGCGATGGCAGGGTGCCGTACTTGCTCTGCATGGGCGATGGCAGGCCGTTGAGGTTCACTTCGTCGTACTCATAGCCACGGGAGAAGATGGAGGAGCGACCGCTGTCGTTGACCAGGGTGCGCAGACCCGGCGTGAACTTGGCCAGATCGTCCACCGCCACGAAGTTACGCTCCTCGATGTAGTCGTTGGTCAACACGGTGATCGACTGGGGGATGTCTTTGAGGGCCGTCGGCGTCTTGGTGCCGACGGTGGCCGAGTCGACCCCATAGCCTCCCGTCTCCTCCGACGGCGACATCCCGTAGAGTGGATTGCCATAGACGACCAGGGTTTCGTCCGGCTTGATGTCCGGTGTGTGTGCCCCTGCCGGGGCGGCAAAGGTGACGGCCAGAGCGGCAGAGATGGCCAGAGCCAGCGGGCTTCGCGCTTTATCCTTCAAGACAACCATAGTAAGAGTGATCCCAAGATAGAGATGACAATCATTTTCATTTAATTTTCCGGGGGCTAATATATCACTCCATCTTCCGCCGCAGTTTTGCGGTGTGGTCATTTCACTCTTCGACATGGTCAAATTGCACATGACTGACACAGTGGCAAGGGATACCAGCGCACGCCAGCGAGGCCGCTTCACCGGCAGGGTGGAGAACCTGGTGATCCAGGAGGGTCTTCGCTTTCACAACAAGGACATCGTTCACAAGGCAGACTTCGCCACCGAGCGGGAGTTGCCGCCGCAGTTGATCATCGCCATTCCCCTCGAGAGCCGGGCCCTGATGACCTATGGCGCCACTCACAGGCTCAAGGGGTGCCGCTTCCACGAGTCCGACCCCATAGTGGCAACCGCCATCCTCTATACCGAGCCCGACATCGTGCAGGGGGCGGCCAAAGCCCAGGTGCGCAGCCGCAGCATCGTCCTTTCCCTGGACCACACCTGGCTCGCCCACAATCTGGCACAGGCGCATCGCAAGGCTTTCGCACAGACCTTCAGCCGCCATCTGAGCCGCGTCGACTGGACCCTGCCCGCTGCCCTTGGACAGATTGCGGAAGCGCTCAATCTCACCAGCAGCCAGAACGCCTCCGAGATGCTGATGCGCAAGGCCTTTGCCCTCAGTGTCTGGGAGAGCCTGATGACCCACCTCCAGCAGGCCGCCTCCCCCTGCTGCCAGCGCCAGAACGAGCAACCGACGCGCCTCAAGATGCTGCTCAGGGATGAAAAAGTGGACGAGATGACCCTGACCGAGATCGCGGCCACCCTCGGCATGAGCGTCTCCACCTTGCAGCGAGCCGCAAAAAAAGAGCTGGGCATGAGCCTGCAGCGCTACCTTCGCCAGCGAAAGCTGCAAGAAGCGCGGGCCAGGCTGGAGGCGCGCAGCCTCTCTCTGCAAGGCGCCGCCGCCCACGCCGGCTATGACCATGTGGCCAATTTCATCACGGCGTTTAGAAAGCAGTTCGGCTTCTCGCCGACGCGGATCGCCAGACAGGGTAATGAGCAGGAGCTGGCGCCCTCTGCAACGCCTTGAGCCTCCTTGTTCATGCACAATACATCTTTGCTCTGGGATAGTAGGCACCACGCAGGTGGGGTGGCGCTTGAAATCAGCGCTCGTCATCCACACATTCAGTGCATACAATGCGTTAACGAAGCACAAATGGTCGCTTCACCCCGGAAATCAAGAGGACATCAAGATGGATACCCGTTCTATCTACACTGGCACCCAGGGTGCCGTGCGCGACACCAACAAGGTGCTGCGCAACACCTACATGCTGCTCTCCCTCACTCTTGGCTTCTCAGCCGTGGTAGCCGGGGTAGCGACCGTCATGAACATGCCGCCCCTGCACTGGGCCGTGTTCCTCATCGGTGTCTACGGCCTGATGTTCCTGACCGAGAAGAACCGTGACAACGGCATGGGGCTGGTGTTCACTTTCGCCCTGACCGGCCTGCTGGGCTATAGCCTCGGCCCCATCATCAACATGTACATGAACAACGGCGGCGGCGAGATCGTGATGACGGCGCTGGGCGGTACTGCGCTCACCTTCTTCGGCCTGTCTGCCTATGCCCTGACCACCAAGCGGGATCTTTCCTTCCTCGGCGGCATGCTGTTCGTCGGGTTCTGGGTACTGCTGGTAGCCATGGTCGCTAACATCTTCCTGCAGATGAGCGCCCTGAGCCTGGCCCTGTCCGCCATGTTCATGCTCTTTTCCTCCGGCGCCATCCTGCTGACCACCCAGCAGATCGTGCGCGGCGGCGAGACCAACTACATCTCTGCCACCGTCACCCTGTATGTCTCCATCTACAACATCTTCCTGAGCCTGCTGAGCCTGCTTGGCGGCAACCGTAACTGATGGATGCTTAAGATGCACAAGACCCCGCTTCGGCGGGGTTTTTATTGGCGCCCATTTCTGTCAGGATAAGTTGCAAATCAAGGATATGAAGCGAAGTGGCCCTGATCCAAATCAGGGCCGTTTCGTTATCGACGGGTTATGCTGTTGCTTTCGTTTCGCTCAAGGGTTGCCTTCATCCCATGCCCATGGACTTCTCAGGTTTATTGCGCCGTCTGCTGACCGACAGCCACATCTATTTCGCCCTCAAAGTCCTGCTCGCCATCGCGGGGCTGCTCGCCTTCGCGCTGGCAACCGGTGACATCCAGCTCACCGTGCTGCTCTCCCTCGGGGTGGTGGCCGGTGCCATCGCCGAGACCGACGACAGCCTCTGGGGCCGGGTCAAGAACCTCGCCATGACCCTGCTCTGCTTCCTGTTCGCCTCATTGTGCGTGCAGTATCTCTTCCCCACTCCCTGGCTCTTTGCCATCGGGCTCGCGGGCTCCACCTTTATCTTCGTCATGGTGGGTGCCCTCGGCCAACGCTACGCCACCATCAGCTTTGGTTCCCTGCTGATTGCCATCTACACCATGCTGGGGGCCGCCAAGGCGCCGGATCTCTTCTATCAGCCGCTGGCCCTGTGCGCCGGGGCCCTCTGGTACGGCCTGGTGTCCCTGGTCTGGCTCTGGCTGCTGCCCTACAAGACCCTGCACGAGCAACTGGCCCAGAGCTACTTCGCCCTCGCCCGCTATTTGCAGGAGAAATCCCGCTTCTTCCCGGCGGATGAGCACGGCGCCCAGGCCATCCGCCACAATCTGGCCCAGCTCAACATCAACTTGGTCAATGCCCTGAACCAGGCCAAGACGGCGCTCAATGCCCGTCTTCATGCCCCCGGCCGCCACGGGGTTGCCCCCGAGCTCGCGGGCCTGCTGCGCCTCTACCTGCTTGCCCTGGAGATCCAGGAGCGGGCCACCTCCAGCCACTACCCCTACAGCAAGCTGGAAGCGGAGCTCAAGCAGGGCATCGTCCTCGACGGCTTCCAGGAGGTGCTGTCACAGCTTGCCCACGCCTGTCAGCAGCTTGGCTACGCCATCCTGGTGCACAAGCCCTACACCCACCACAAACGCATTCACTGGACCCTGGAGGCCCTCGGCGATCAGCTGGAGTTCACCCACCTCAAGCAGCACTACCCCAAGACCCTGCTGACACCGATGAAGTTCCTGCGTCGCAACCTGGCCAGCATCAACCAGTTGCTGCAAAGCGCCGAAGAGCTGCAAAACCCCGCCGCGCCCCCCACCAGCCTGCCTCCCCTGGCACGGCCGGTCGCCCTGCCCCTGCTGGCATTGCTCAGGCAGCACCTGACCCCGAACTCCATGGTGTTTCGCCATGCCCTGCGGCTCTCCCTCGGGCTGGTCGTGGGCTATGGCATTCTGCAGGCGTTTCACCTGGACAAGGGGTACTGGATCCTGCTCACCGTATTGTTCGTCTGCCAGCCGAGCTACAGCGCAACCCGCCGTCGCCTGGTGCAGCGGATGCTCGGCACCTTCGCCGGTATCCTCATCGGCGTGCCCGTGCTCTGGTTCTTCCCCGAGCTGCACCTGCAACTGGGGATCATGGGGCTTGCCGCCTTCCTGTTTTTCACCCAGGTGCGCAGCAACTACAGCGCCGCCGTCTGCTTCATCACCCTCTACGTGCTGATGGCGTTCAACCTGCTGGATGGCATCGGCTTCGCCATCCTAGGACCCCGCCTGCTCGATACCCTGCTCGGCTGCCTGCTTTCCTACGCCCTGGTGGCCTGGCTCTGGCCCGACTGGCAATACAAGCGGTTGCCGACCCTTATCGCCAACTCCCTGTCCGCCAATGCGAAGTACCTCTCGGCGGTACTCGCCAGCCTGCATCGCCAACGGGATGAATCCCTGGACTACCGGGTGGCCCGCAAGTGTGCCCACCTCGCCGACAGCGAGCTGGCCATGGCCTGGCAGAGCATGCTGGTGGAGCCGAGCAAGCGCCGCCGCTTCCTGGATCTCTGCTTCACTCTCACCTGGCGCAACCATGCCCTGCTCTCCTATATCTCGGCACTCGGGGCCCATCGCGACAAACTCGAGCCCATCGAGGGGCTGGAGGAGATAAGCCGCCACATCAGCCAGACCCTGGAGCAGGCCGCCGGTCACCTGGCGGGGCAGATGCCGACGCCGCTCGCGGGAGCCTGTCCGGCCATCGCTCCGGAGAGCAGCGAGGAGCAGCTGATGCTGAGCCAGCAGCTCTCCCTCATCAGCCAGTTGGCAGACGAGCTGTTGGTGCTGGCCAACGACGGCCAGTTGCTGACAGGTCAGGGTCGGACCTAGCCGGACATAGCCGCCGGGCCGATCCCGCCCGAGACAGGTGCCAAGCGCCGCCCCGGTTGCCGGACGGGACGCAAGGCGCTACCATGCCCGCCCCATTGAGATAGCCTTTTCGAGGAAGCGTCATGTCCGAGCCACACCATTTGCAGTTCAACGGCCAACTCATCGAGACCGATGCCCAAGGCTATCTGCGCCACAGCGAGCAATGGAGCGAGGCGCTGGCCTTGGTGCTGGCCGAGAAAGAGGGGATAGTGCTGGAGGATCCCCACTGGGAAGTGGTGCGTTTCGTACGGGCCTTCTATCTGGAGTTCAACACCTCCCCCGCCATCCGCGCCCTGGTCAAGGCGATGGAAAAGCAGTACGGCCCGGAGAAGGGCAACAGCCGCTACCTCTACAAGTTGTTCCCGGAAGGCCCCGCCAAGCAGGCCACCAAGATCGCAGGGCTCCCCAAGCCGGTGAAGTGCATCTAGTCCTCCTCGGCAGCCCGATAGCCACACTGCCTCCCCCGTGTTGGACACAAAAAAAGACCGCGCCCATGTTGCCATGAGGCGCGGTCTTTTCATTTCATCGTCCTGTCAGGGGTTGTAGGCCACCACGGAGCCGCTCAAGCCCGTCATCTGGCTGATCCGGCTCTGCATGCCCTGCAACTTGGCCTTGGAGACATCCGGCCCGATGAAGACCCGGTTGATCTGCCCCTGTACCGGGGTTCTCGGCGACGTCTGGGCCGAGTAGCCCGCCGCCCTCAGCTTGCTCACCAGGGCATTGACGCTGTCTGCATTCTTGAAGGCGCCAAGCTGCAGGATCCAGCTCCCCTGAGCCGGGGCTGCTGCCGGTGCCGTAGTCGGCTGGGCCATCTTGCTCGCGATGAGATCATCCATGGTCTTGATCTGGCCCGCCTGTGGCTTGGCCTCCACCGGTTTTTGCACCTCTACCGGCTTGGTTGGCACCGGCTTGGGTTTGGGCTGCTCCACCGGTTTCTTGGCGATCACTTCCGGCTTGGGCTCGGGTTTGGGCTGGGGCTTGGGTTGCGCCACGGCCTGTACCGGCTGCTGCTGGGTGATGGGAGCCTGACTGGCTCCCGCTGGATTGGCTCCCCCCTGATTGACCAGGGTCACGGTATCGCCAATCTCCTCTACCTGCCACTGGGTCGCGGCAGAGGCCTGCTGCTGACTCGCCAGATGCTCGGCCGGCAGGGTGCTCGCCGCCGAGACCTGAAGCGCAGGCTTGGCGGGCTCCAGCTCCGGACGCAGGGGGATCTTGGCGAAGGCCTCGTCCTTCTGCTCCAGCTTGTTGCCGTCCATCAGGTCCGGCAGAAAGATGACCACCAGGGCGACCAAGATGACGGTCCCCACCAATCTGTTTTGAAACTTCGAAGCCAAGTTAATTTCCACCCATGTTACTTAGGATCCATTGCAATCTTGCACACTTCGCAAAGAACGCCTCCCCTCACGCCGGCTGGCGAAGCCGGGTCCCTCGCCACCCACTTGGCCTGAAAGGGGATTATCCAGTGCAAAACCCGGCCCGTCGTCACGTTGACGGAGCCAGGGGAGCGAACGGCTCAGACCGAGCCCAGAGCCAGCACGTCGGCGACAGTGTAAAACGAGCCGAACACAATGACCATATCGTCAGGACTCGATGCGGCCAAGGCGGCGCCGTAGGCATCCCCCACGCAGGCAAAGGTGAGCGCCACGCCCCGGCCGCCGCCAAGGGCCGTCGCCAACTGGTCGGCCGTGGCCGCGCGCGGGCCGTGGAGGCTTGCCAGGAACCACTCGTCAATCAGACCGCCAAGCTCGGCCAGCGACCCCGCCATGTCCTTGTCCTTGAGCATGCCAACCACGGCGCGGCGCTTGCCCTTGCCGGGGAGCTGGCGCAACTGGCTGGCGAGATAGGCGGCAGAGTGGGGATTGTGGGCCACGTCGACGATGACCAGCGGCGAGGTTTGCAACTGCTGCATCCGGCCAGCAAGGCGAGCATTGGCCAGGCCGTCGCGAATGGCGGACTCCGCCAATGGCAGACCGAGGGACTCCAGCGCCGCCAGCACGGTGACCGCATTCATCAGCGGCAGGGCCGGTTTGGGCAATCCCGACCAGTGGTGCAGGCCGTGATAATCCCAGTCACCTTCATGCTCGTCACCACGAAAATCGATGCCGACCTGACGCAGGCAGGCGCCGAGGCGCGCCGCTTCGCTTGCAATGGTCGACGGCGGATTGGGCTCCCCGCTGATGGCGGGTTTACCTTTGCGATAGACGCCAGCCTTCTCCACCGCCACCGCCTCCCGGGTATCCCCGAGCCAGTCGCAGTGATCCAGGGCAATGGAGGTGATCAGGGCGACGTCCGATTCCACCACATTGGTGGCATCGAGCCGCCCCCCCAGCCCCACTTCCAGCAAGAGCACATCGGGCGCGGCGCGGCGAAACAGCCACAGACCCGCCAGGGTGGCGAACTCGAAGAAGGTGAGGGCGATGTCGCCCCGGGCGGCTTCCACCTCGGCAAAGGCCGCGCAGTGATCGCCATCGTCCAGCTCCTGGCCATTGACGCGCACCCGCTCGGTAAAGCGCAGCAGATGGGGGGAGGAGTAGACACCGACCCGGTAGCCGGCGGCCATCAGGATGCTGGCCGCCATGGCGCAAGAGGAGCCCTTGCCGTTGGTGCCCGCCACCGTGATCACCTTGAACGGCAGTTCGGTGAGGCCCATGCGGCGGGCAACCGTGCCGACCCGCTCCAGCCCCATGTCGATGTTGGCCGGGTGGATCTGCTCCAAATAAGAAAGCCAGTCGACCAGCGACCGGCTTTGGGATTGTTGCATGTGTGAACTCATCTTCAGTCTTCGATGACCTGAGTGTTCATCAGCTTGGCCAGCAGACCGGCCAGACGGTTGCGCATTTCGCGCCTGTCGATGATGAGATCGATGGCACCCTTCTCCAGCAGGAACTCGGAGCGCTGGAAGCCTTCCGGCAGTTTCTCGCGCACGGTCTGCTCAATGACGCGGGGGCCGGCAAAGCCGATCAGCGCCTTGGGTTCGCCTACGTTGATGTCACCCAGCATGGCCAGACTCGCGGAGACGCCACCCATGGTGGGGTCGGTCAGCACGGAGATGAAGGGCAGGCCCGCCTTGGTGAGGCGATCTAGGGCCGCACTGGTCTTGGCCATCTGCATCAGGGAGAACAGGGCTTCCTGCATCCGCGCACCACCGGAGGTGGAGAAGCAGACCAGGCCGCGGCCCTCCTTGATGCTCTCCTCGACGGCGCGCACGAAGCGGGCACCGACCACGGAGGACATGGAGCCCCCGATGAAGGAGAACTCGAATGAACAGGCGACGACCGGTACCCCCTTGAGGGTCCCCTTCATCACCACCAGCGCATCCTTCTCGCCCGTCTCTTTCTGGGCGGCAGACAAACGATCCTTGTAGCGCTTGGAATCCTTGAATTTCAGGATGTCTTGCGGCTCCAGCTCGGCCGCGACTTCGCTGCGTCCCTCGGCGTCGAGGAAGCTCTCGAGACGGGCACGTGCGCTGATGCGCATATGATGGTCACACTTGGGGCACACTTCGAGATTGCGCTCCAGCTCTGCCCGGTAGAGCACCTGTTCGCAAGCAGTACACTTGGTCCACACCCCTTCCGGAATGTTGTGACGACGCGGTGTGGTGATCTTGCTCTTGGGAAGGATCTTCTCAAGCCAGCTCATGGAATTCCTTAATGCATTTGTGCCTGACAAAACACATCGAGCCTTGATTGTTCAATGACTTAACGGCTCGATGGCAATAAACGACGGATCATTAAACCACAAATTTTCGGGCCCAGTTACTAAAAACTGGTCGTACCCGGTGCCGAGTCCGGCAGCCACAGCGGGCCGAGGGGCGGCCGGGGCAACCCGAATTCGGCCGGGTAATCCACATCCACAAGATAGAGGCCGCCCGCCTTGGCGGTCGGGCCCGCCAGGTTGCGATCCTTCGCCGCCAGCACCTCGGCAATCCACTCCACCGGTTGAAGCCCCTGCCCCACCAGCAGCAGGGAGCCGGTGATGTTGCGCACCATGTGATGCAGGAAGGCGTTGGCCTTGATGTCGAGCACGATGTAGGGGCCGGAACGGCTGACACACAGGTGGGTCACATTGCGCCAGGGGGTGTTGGACTGACAGGCGACAGCCCGGAAGGTGCTGAAGTCGTGCTCCCCCAGCAGGCTCT
Source organism: Aeromonas sp. QDB68 (assembly GCF_027707405.1). Classification (NCBI taxonomy): domain Bacteria; kingdom Pseudomonadati; phylum Pseudomonadota; class Gammaproteobacteria; order Aeromonadales; family Aeromonadaceae; genus Aeromonas; species Aeromonas sp. QDB68. The sequence goes on from NZ_JAPCIQ010000024.1 coordinate 38,013, forward strand.
GGCCGGCCTGGTGCATCAGCGTCGTATCGATGGCTTCGTGGTAGTGGCTGACGCCTTGGCCCAGGATCGCCGGGCGGTAGTTGTGGTTGTAGATGACGTAACGGTAGCGACGGGCGGTGGCGCTGAAGCGGGCATGGAAATGCTCGTCCACCTCCCTGACCCAGCGCACGGCGATGTCAGGGGGCAGGTTGGAGTTGAGCCCCAGGGTCCAGGCGCCTTCTGCGCGGTTCGACTCGGTATCGAAGTGGATCACCTGGCCGGTGGCATGCACCCCCGCATCGGTGCGACCGGCACACTGGATGGAGACGGGGTGGTTGGCGATGCGGCTGAGGGCTTTTTCCAGTTCCTCCTGGACGCTGATCACTTCGCGCTGGCGCTGCCAGCCGAAGTACCGGCTGCCGTCATATTCAATACCAAGGGCAATTCGCATGGGTAACGGTGTCTTCTGATGAAAGGATGCAGTGAAAGAAACGGGGCGGATTATACGCGCTCGAGCTCAAAAGTCCCAGACCGGGCGAGGCCGCGGTGCGGGGCCCCCAAAGAGAGAGGGCAGCCTGCGGGCTGCCCTCTCTGGTGCATGGATGACAAGGGCCTGCCTAGCCCAGGCGCTTGAGCAGCTTCTGCGCCTCGCTGCGCTGGTGCTCGCTGCCCTGGGCCACCGCCTCTTCCAGCAGCTCGCGGGCGCTCTCCTTGTCGTCGATCTCGAGGTAGGCCCGGGCCAGATCCAGCTTGGCCCCCACCCCGCCGTCATCGGCATCCACATCAAAGCCGTTGGACTCCGGCAGCACCTCGGGGAAACCGTCCAGCCCCACATCCAGGGAGAAGCCCTGATAGGGTTCCTGCTCCGTGCTGCTGGCATCGGCATCGGCCAGCAGCTTGTCGATTTCAACGAAGTCGCTGTCTTGCACCTGCTCGCGGGGCTTCACCTCCCCCTGATGGGACTCCACCTCGGCGAAAGCATCCTCGAAGTCCGCCAGGGCCAGCTCGCTGGGATCCCACTCGGACGCCGCCGGCTTGGTGGGCTCCAGCCCGAGCTCGGCCAGCATGTCGTCCACATCGTCCTTGCCAAACCCCGTCTCGTCGATGTGCGGCGCCTTGGCGGCCAGCTCATCGTCGGTCGGCTCGCCAAACCCGGTCTCTAGATCGCTCAGATCGAAGTTGGCCAGTGTCTCGTCACGCTGGCTGCGGCTCTCCTCCTGGGCCTGGGCCAGATCCGCTTCCAGATCCGCGTCCAGCTCGGCAAACAGGGCGGCCTGCAGCTCCTCCTCGGTCATGATCTCGTCATGACCACGAGCAGAGGAGCTGGGCTCGTCGGAGAGATCGAGTTCCGGCACCACGGGCAGATCGAAGTCACCCTCATGGGCCAGATCCAGCTCGGGCACCAGATCCGGATCCCGGTTCGCCGTCGTCACCGCAGGCTCCACATCAAAAGCGGAGAGCGCCGTCTCGTCATCCCGGAAGATGACATCGGCGGCAGCACTGGCGCCATCTTGCTTCCTGATCACTTCCGGCTCGTTGAGATCCGGCATGCCATGGAGGGGCTCGTCATCCGCGATGCCCACCGTCATCAACTGCTCAAACTCGCTGTTCTCGTCTCCCATGACCATGGAGGTCGACTCGGAGAGGCTCTTCTCCTGCTCTTCCAGCTCGCGGCGGGCACGAGCACGCAGCCAGAGCGTGACCAGGGCAAGCACCAGGAGTACCGGCAGCAGGATGATCATGGCGAGATTGAGCGGCGAAGAGAGCAGCTCCATCAGCCAGCTCTGTTTGGGCACCGGCGCCACCACAGGAGGCGTCGGATTGGCCTTGAGTTCCGCCACCTCTTTTTGCAGGGCGGTTTGATCCTGCAACTGGGCCTTGAGGGTCTCCACCTCTTCGGTCAGGGCTTGCAGGCGCAGCTTGAGCCTGTGGTTCATCTCGGTGACCTGGCCGAGCTGGGCGTTGGCATCTTCCAGGGCCAGCGCCATCTCGGTGGAGGGTTTGCCCACCGCAGTGGCGGGCAGGGGCGCCGGCGCCGTGCTGGCGGTGCTGCTCGCAGCAGCGCTCACCACCACGGGGGTGGAGACAGCCGCCTTGGCGGTCTCCTTCACCTCGGGGGCAGGAGCCGTCGCCTTGGGTGCCGCCGGGATCGGCGCCGCCTTGGGCGGTGTATTCTTGGCCACCACAGCCGGCTTGGCCGGAGCAGGCTTGCTCACCACCGGCTGGGCGACGTGGGATTGCTTGTTGGCCAGGTATTTGGGGCTCAGCCCCTTCCAGCTCGCGTTGTCGCTGTTGAAGCGACGGCGTGCTTCGGCATCCGTGATGCGCCCCGCCTCTGCGGCGGTGGGCAGCAGGATGTGGGAACCCACCAGAATATGGTTGATGTTGCCGTCTGCGAAGCTTCGGGGGTTCTTGTCATAGATGGCCACCATGGTCTGGTAGACACTTACCCGGTTGGACGGGCGATGCTTGCTCGCCAGACTCCAGAGGGTATCGGTGGGACGCACGGGACCATAACTGCCAGCCGACGCAGCAGGCACCTGACGCACGATGGGCTGGGCTCTGGGCAGGGTGACGGGCGCCACGGGCTGGGCCCGGGGCTCTGGTTGCACCGCGGGGGGCGGTGAGCCATCCGGTCCCTTGAGTTCGACAAAGAAGGGTTCTCGCGCCCCCTCTTCGGCCTGAACCGTGCCCAGAAGCCCCAATGCGAGTAGCGTTGCCAGCGTTATGCGGGAATGTCCCATATTCGTTCCTTCGTATGACGGCCCTATCACATTGAAAAATCTGGATAGTTACCCCAAAACAATCGGCTCAATATAAATCAGGCGCCGGTCTCAAGCCAGCGATCCGACATATTTCGCGCCCGGCGGCGACCAGAAAGCAGCCCCAGACGCGAACCAGAGTGTAGAAAAAAACCTAGTCCACTGATATCACACGGTATTCCAAAAACCGGAGAGTGGGTTCCCGGTCACATCCCGGGGCCAGGGCGCCCACATCAAGGCGGGGTTCCCTCCCCGCCCGGGGCCGACATCCGGCCTCAGAGGTAGTCGCGTACCAGCAGTTCGGCAATCTGCACGCTGTTGGTTGCCGCGCCCTTACGAACGTTATCGGCCACGATCCACATATTGATACCACTCGGATGAGAAATATCCTGGCGTACCCGCCCGACCATCACGTCATCCTGACCGGTGGCATCGCGCACCGGGGTCGGGTAGTCCCCTTCATCATCAAACAGGGTCACCCCCGGGGCATTGCGCAGCAGCTCCTTGACCTGCTCGGCGTCCAGCGGCTGGTGCAGCTCCACATGGACTGCCTCGGCGTGACCGTAGAAGACCGGCACCCGCACGCAGGTGGGGTTCACGGCGATGCTGGCATCCCCCAGGATCTTCTGGGTCTCCCACACCATCTTCATCTCTTCCCGGGTGTAGCCGTTGTCGGTGAAGGCATCGATCTGCGGGATCAGGTTGAAGGCGATCTGCTGCGGATAGAGGGTCGGCTCCACCGGACGGCCGTTGAGCAGGTGGGCGGTCTGGCCCGCCAGCTCGCTCACCCCTTCCTTACCGGAGCCAGAGACGGACTGGTAGGTCGCCACGTTGATGCGACTGATGCCCACCTCGTCGTGCAGGGGCTTGAGGGCCACCAGCATCTGGATGGTGGAGCAGTTGGGGTTGGCGATGATGTTGCGGTTGCGAAAATCGGCCAGGGCGTCCGGGTTCACTTCCGGAATGACCAGGGGGATGTCCTCGTCGTAGCGGAAGCAGGAGGTGTTGTCGATGACGATGCAGCCGTGCTCGGCGGCGATGGGCGCCCATTTGGCCGAGACCTCGGCACCGGCGGAGAAGAGTGCAATCTCCACCTGGCTCCAGTCAAAGGCCTCCACATCAAGGATGTCGACGTTCTTGCCGCCAAAACGCACCGTGTCCCCAGCGCTGCGACTGGAGGCGAGCGGATAGAGGGTCGCTACCGGGAAGGCGCGCTCCTCCAGGATCTCGATCATGGCCTGACCCACGGCGCCGCTGGCACCCAATACCGCTACGTTGAATTGCTGACTCACTGATCTGTTCTCCTGTGATGCGGCCCGTCGGGGCCGGGCATGAGGGCCCCGGCTGGCACGCGTATCGGTTTGATGACAGGCCCGCCATGATGCCGGGCCGGGGGGAAGCGCCGCCTGGGCAAGCCCCTCCCCTTGTTGAAATCGGGTTTATTGCTTCGAGACGGCAAAGCCCAGTCGGGCCAGTCTGTCGTCGGCGAAGGGCCCTTTCAGTTGCAAGGCGCCCAATTCGCGCCGCTCGGGGTAGCGCTTGCGCTGCTCATCGAAGCTGCCGGGCAGCCCGATCCGGTTGCGAAAACGGGCGTCGTCACGGCGCACGTCATAAACAAGGTGGACAAGCTGCTTGATGAGCGCCTGATCCGCCGGCTGCCCCGGCGTCAGCTCGCGCACCTCTGGGGCAGGCAGCAGGGATTGCAGATCCTGGCGCGGGGTGCGCCCCAGTTGCCGGCACAGCGCCTCATAGAGCATCCAGGTGCCACGGGCCTTGCCTTCCAGGCTGTAACCGGCGATGTGCGGGGTGGCCAGCTCGGTATGGGGCACCAGTTCCTTGAGAGGCTCCGGCTCTCCTTCCCACACGTCCATCACCAGTCGCAGGGGATGGGGCCCCTGCTGGCGGACAAGCAGGGCACGGTTGTCCCACACCTCGCCGCGGGAGGCGTTGATGAGGATCTGCCCGGCCGGACGCTCGGCGATCTCCTCGGCTCCCAGCAGGTGGAAGGTGGCCTCATCCCCTTCACGAAGATAGGGGACATGGAAGCTGACGATGTCGGCATCCAGGGCAGTGCGGAAATCCACGAAGTCGCCAGCGGCGCCGCTACGGGCCAGGGGCGGGTCGCAGCGCAGCACCTTCATCCCGAGCGCCTCGGCCTTGCCGGCCACTCTCTCGCCGGTGTTGCCGGCGCCGATGACGGCGAGGCTCATCTCGCTCAAGGTCAGCTCATGGCGTTCCGCCAGAACCAGCAGGGCGGAGAGCACGTAGTCCCCCACCGACACCTTGTTGCAGCCGGGGGCGCTGAAGAAGGGGATGCCCCGCGCCGCCAGCAGCCCCTGATCGATGTGATCCGTGCCGATGGTGGCCGTACCGACAAACCCCAGCCTGGGGCAACTCGCCAGGAGCGCTTCGTTGACCCGGGTCACGGAGCGCACCAGCAGCACATCCGCCTCTTGCAGATCCGCGGCCTTTATTTCTCGTCCCGGCAGGGGAACCACTTCACCAAATTCCGCAAACAGCTCCACCGCATGGGGCATATTTTCATCAACGACGATCTTCATCGGCACGCATCTCGTCCACAAGGGCCACAGGCGCGCCATTCTAGCCCAAACGCGACGGATTTTCAGAGGCTTGTTGGCAGACCGCTCTGCGGCCATCTTTTCGCCTCCCGGCCTCAGGTGCGGGCACGATGCCCGGCAGCATCATATGTAACAGCCTGTTGCCCTCGCCCCCTTCGCCTTGACCAGAGCAACCTGACTGGCACAATGACGCCTCTTTCTAGCCGCTCGCGCCACCGAACCGGACCCCTTGATGCCGACTCACTCCTCTTCGTTGCCACGCCGCAAGGTGCTTCATTTCAATGCCCTCCTGCTCCTTCCCCTGCTATTGCTCGTCTGCCTGCCCTGGCAGCCGTTCATGACCCAGGCCCTGCAATCGGGCTGGCTATGGTGGCCCTACGCCCTCACCCGCATGGTGGACTTGCCGGGGCTGGTCTTCACCATCGCCGCCCTGCTGCTGCTCACAAGACACAAGCTGACGCTGGACAGTCGCGCCCTGCTGGCGCTGGCTGGCGCCCTCTTTGCCGTGCTGGCGAGCGACTGGGTCATCAAGAGCCTCATCAAGCTGCTGACCGAGGAGCCCAGGCCCTACCTCATCTGGCTGGAGAGCCAGGAGCTGATCCCCGCCATCCGCCAGTTCTATGGGGGAAGCCAGGCCCTTCGCAGCGAACAGGTCCACGCCGCGACCCAGTTGCTGGCGCTGCCCGCCTGGCTCGGCCAGCACTGGCAGGCAGAGGTCAACTATGCCTTTCCCTCCGGTCACAGCATCGCCGCCATGAGCCTCGCCCAGTTCTTCGGCCTGATCTGGCTGGCCCGGGCACCCGCCGGGGCCTGGCTGCTGCCGCTCTGGGCCATCGGGATTGGCCTCTCGCGCACCCTTATCGGCATGCACTGGCCCCTGGATGTGCTGGCAAGCGCCCTGCTTGGCAGCCTCACCGCCCTCCTGGCCGCCCGCTGGTGGTTGCGCCACTACTGACGTCCAATAAAAAACGGGCACCTGGGTGCCCGTTTTTTATCGCTTGTACGCCACTCACCCCTTCTGCTGCCAGCCCTCGGGATACTTGTAGCCGACGAAGCGCTTGGCGGCATAAGCCTTGAATTCGGGGGAGTTGTAGGCGGCCGCCACATCCTTGGCGAACGGCTTGCCCGCATCGGCGCTCTTTACCACCACCCAGTTGATGAAGTCATAGCTGCGCTCGAGGAAGAGGCCGGAGCTGAACGGGATCCCGCTTGAGGCGGCAAAGTTGCCGTTGATGACGGAGAAGTCCACATCCTCACGGGAGCGCGGCAGCTGCGCCGCCTCCAGCAGCACCAGCTTGAGGTTGTGGGGGTTCTTCACCACGTCGAACTCGCTCGCCTTGAGAGGATTGATCCCCTCCTTGAGGCTCAGCCAGCCCAGATCCTGCAACATCAGCAGTGCCCGCGCCTGGTTGGTGGGATCGTTCGGGATGGCGACCGTGCTTCCCTCTTTCACCGCCTTCAGATCCCCCAGCTTGCCGGCGTAGAGCCCCATGGGACCGGTCGGTACCTGGGTGATGGGCGCCAGAGAGAGACCCCGGTCTTTGGCGAAGCTCTCCAGATAGGGCTTGTGCTGGAAGCAGTTGACGTCAAGCGACCCGTCCGCCAGGGCGATGTTGGGGGTCACGTAGTCGGTGAACTCCACCAGCTTGACCTTGTAGCCCTTGGCTTCGAGCTGCGGCTTGATAGAGTCGGTCACCATGTCGGCAAAGTCGCCAACCGTGGTGCCGATGACGATCTCTTTCTTCGCCTCATCGATGGCAAAGGCGGACAGCGGCAGGCTGCTGGCGAGCAGCGCCAGGGCGGAAAGGGTGAAGAAGGAACGACGTTGCATAAAAACTCCCTGTCAACATGATCATCAAAACGGTGAACGGTCGGGGGCGAACATGCAGCCACCACACAACCATCTAGCCATCCAAACGGCTAATTTAGCACACCATAACAGAGCTCGTAGCCTTCGCCAAGCAACAAAACCGGGCAAGCTTGGCCAGCACGAAGCAAAGCGCATCCCGCAACTGGATGAAAAATCTTTGACGGAGCGCGCAGTTATGCGCCTTGCCCTCTCCCTGCCTGGCGTCAAACTGGCTTATTGTGGTCATTCGATACCCATTTCAACGGTTCCCATGAGGGCCTGATGGGCTGCTCTACACCCAGACAACACAAGGAGTCACCGTGTTCGATCATGTTGAAATCAAGGTGGTGCGTTTTGACTCCTGTCAGCACTTCTACGCCACCGTACTGGCTCCTCTTTTGATAGAACTCAAATGGTCTGATGAGGCGGCGGCCGGTTTTGGCCTGATGGGCCGCGATCACGTGGGCTTTCTGATTGAGCGGGGGCAGCAGGGCGCCTCCTGCCATCTCGCATTCAGGGCCGACGACACGACACAGGTGGATGCGTTCCATCACGCGGGGATCAAGGCAGGTTTTGCCTGCAATGGGCTGCCGGGACTGCGTTCCCACTATGCCCCCAATTACTACGCCGCCTTCCTGCGCGATCCCGATGGCAACAACATCGAGGCGATGACCTACCTTGAATGCCCAGACACGGCAAGCGAGTGAAGCAGCGCCACTCAGTCAGCCAACGAAAGCCTTCAGGCGAGGCAGTCCGCCACAGACAAGGAGACATTCATGCTTGAGCAAAACACCACCGGCCTGCTGGTCGTCGATATCCAGGGCAAACTGGCCCGTCTGGTCGAGGAGAGCGACACCCTGATTGCCAATACCGCCAGGCTGGTGCAAGGGGCCAGGGTGCTGGGGCTGCCGGTTGTCTGGCTGGAGCAGAACCCGGACAAGCTCGGTGCCACCGTGCCCGAATTGCAATCGCTGCAGGCAGGCGATCTTGTGCTGCCCAAATACAGCTTCGGCGCCCTGGGGGAGCCCACTGTGGCGACCGCGCTGGCCGAAAGCGGGGTAGAGCATTGGCTGGTATGTGGCATCGAGACCCATATCTGCGTCTACCAGAGCGTGTTGGGACTTCTGGCCAGCGGCACCCGGGTCTCGCTGGTGGTGGATGCGGTGTCGTCTCGCTCCGCTGCCAACCGGGATCTCGCCATCGGCCAGCTTGCGGCCAGGGGAGCTGCGCTGACGTCGGTGGAGATGTGCCTCTATGAGCTGATGGGGGACTGCCGCCATCCGGCATTTCGCCAGATCCTCTCCCTGGTGAAATGACCGCCATGATGGACAATATGGCGCCCTTTCTGTTCGCCCTCATCGCCTTCGGGGCGGCACTCATGGTGACGGTGACGGGGATGGCCGCCACCCGTCACTATCTGGCCTGGCTCTGGCTGGGGATCATGCTCTTCTTCGGGCTGTGGTGGACGCTGCTGGGATGCCGCCGCTCCTCGCCGAACCGGCCCCTCTCTGACCATGCCGCCCGGACGGCTCAGCTCCCCAGACGCTCCTGCAGATAGTCGTATCCTTCCCCCTCCCTTGGCACGAAGCTCAGCCTGTGGGTCAGACCGGGGGGCGCATCATCGGCATGATGGGAAACGAACAATAGCTGGGTTCCCTCGCCCACGAGGCGCGCTACCATCTCCCGCACCAGGTGACGGTTGAGGGGATCCAGTCCCTGCAGGGGTTCGTCCAGGATGAGCAGCGGCGGATGCTTGACCAGGGCACGGGCGATCAGCACCAGTCGCTGCTGACCGAAAGAGAGAGAGTGGAAAGGCTGCGCCCCCTGATCGGCCAGCCCCAGCAGGGCCAGCCACTGGTTGGCCAGCGCCAGCTGACGATCCCCCGGCCGGGTATAAAGCCCGATGGAGTCGTAGAAACCGGAGAGGATCACTGTCTGCACCGGGCAGCTGACACGATAGTCCAGATGCAGCGCCGGGCTCACGAGCCCGATGTGGCGCTTGATCTCCCAGATGCTCTCGCCGCTGCCCCGCCGCCGTCCGAACAGATGGAGCTCATTGTTGTAACCTTGCGGGTGATCTCCGGTGATGAGGGAGAGCAGGGTCGACTTGCCAGCGCCATTCGGTCCCACCAGTTGCCAGTGCTCCCCCTCGTCAATGGTCCAGTCGAGCCCATCGATGATCACCTGATCCCCGTATGCGATACGCATGGCTTTCATGACGACCCGAGGGCCGGGAGGCAGGGGCTCGGGGGTCGTCAGCGGTGGCGGCAAACGGGGGGATACCGTTTCGGCGCGTGCCAGCTGGGCCACCTCCTGGCTACCGAGCACCGCCTCGCGCTCCCCCGCCAGCAGCAGACGACACTCGCCGAGCAGGCCGAGGTGAGTGGCAAAGGGCGGGATCTCGTCAAAACGGTTGACGATCACCACCAGGCGCAGCCCCTCTGACACCAGGTCGGCCAGCAACATCATCAAAGAAGCCCTGGCCCCCTGATCCAGGCCATCGAAGGGTTCGTCCAGCACCAGCAGCTCGGGCCGCCCCAGCAGGGCCCGGGCCAACAGCAGCTTGCGCCCCTCCCCGCTCGAGAGGTAGCGATAGGGGCTATCCCACAGGGATTCAATGCCAAAGCGGGCCAGCAGCGCGCGGGCCTCATGCTCCTCGCCCCCCGCCTCCAGCATCAGGGTCGATACCCGATACCCCGCCTCCTCCTCTTCCCCCAGCATGTCGGTATTGCGCCGCTGCCAGTCCAGCTCCCCCAGCTGTTGCTGCGACTCGAACGAGAGTCGCTCGGCCCGGACTCGGCCCGATACCGCTCCGGCACGCACGACCAGCTCGCCGCACAGGGCCGACGCCAGCGCCGTCTTGCCGCTGCCGTTGCTGCCGACGAAGGCCCAGCAGGCCTGCGGGGTGAGACAGAGTTCGGGAATAACCAGGGTGTGGTGGCCACGCAGGGCCAGGGTGGCGGATTGCCACTGCAATGAGGTCATGGGATCGTCCTGTGATGGGTGCGGAGCGCCTTGCGCATTCCCCTTGTAACAGAAAAAGGGGGGCGCAGACAAAAACGGCGCCATTGCGGCGCCGTGTCATCAAAAAGCGGGGACGGGTTTAGCCGGCCTTGTGCTGCTCGGCCAGATAGAGCCAGGTGTCGACCACGGTATCGGGGTTGAGCGACACGGAATCGATCCCCTGCTCGACCAGCCAGGCGGCGAAGTCCGGGTGATCGGACGGCCCCTGGCCGCAGATCCCCACGTACTTGCCCGCCTTGCGGGCGGCGGCGATGGCCATGGCCAGCAGTGCCTTGACCGCCTCGTTGCGCTCGTCGAACAGGTGGGCGATGAGCCCGGAGTCCCGATCCAGCCCAAGGGTTAACTGGGTCATGTCATTGGAGCCGATGGAGAAGCCGTCGAAGTGCTCGAGGAATTTGTCCGCCAGCAGCGCATTGGAAGGCAGCTCGCACATCATGATGACTTTCAGGCCGCGCTCGCCACGGCGCAAGCCGTTCTCAGCCAGTATCTCCACCACCTGCTCCGCCTCACCCAGGGTACGCACGAAGGGGATCATCACCTCGACGTTGGTCAGCCCCATGACATCCCGCACCCGTTTCATTGCCTCGCACTCGAGGGCGAAGCAGGGGCGGAAGCTGTCGGCGATGTAGCGCGACGCACCACGGAAACCGATCATGGGGTTCTCTTCTTGACATCCTCCCCCACCTTCGCGCTTCGCGTCTCAGGAGGGGGATTCCCATTACTGGGTGATAGCTGCTCGCGCAG
>NZ_JAPCIQ010000025.1:0-47300 GCF_027707405.1 Aeromonas sp. QDB68
CGGTATAACCTGGCCAGAAGGAGGCAATATCAATATGATGCACGGCGACAGCAGGGTGATGGTGGTGGTGTGTTTGGCGACAACCAGTTTACCAGCACCCTGTCTGTCAACTTCCACTTTCCCAGGATCCCGCGAAGAACCTTTTTTATGGGCTCGACATGAGGGTGCATGGGGCCTTAGTTCGATGGAGGCGCATCCGGCCGGTCTGCGGGTGGCCAAATGACCACCCTATCTGACACAATGTCTGCATGATCACGCTTACGAGAAACAAGATGCAGCAGCAGATCCGCGGCCGTCTGGCCCATGCACTCTCCTTCTTGCGCCACGATGGTGCCCACTTCGCCCAGTTTGTCTGGGGCCGCTTCCAGCAGGACAGATTGACGGTGACCGCCGGTTACCTGGCCTATGTCACCCTGCTCTCCCTGGTGCCCATGATCGCCGTGGTGTTCGGCATGATGTCGGCCTTTCCGGTGTTCCAGAGCCTGAAGCAGGCGATGGAGCAGTTCGTCTATCACAACTTCGTCCCCACCGCCGGCGAGATGCTCAAGGAGTACATCGACGGCTTCGTGGCCAACGCCACCAACACCACGGCCGTCGGTATCGGTGCCCTGATCGTGGTGGCCCTGATGCTCATCTCGGCCATCGACAAGAACCTCAACTACATCTGGCGATCCACCCGAAGCCGGCCCTTGGCCCAGGCATTCGCCATGTACTGGATGATCCTGACCCTGGGCCCCGTGCTCATCGGGGCCAGCATCGCCATCTCCTCCTACATTCTCTCGCTCAAGTTGTTCGCGGCTGACAGCCTGTTCGGTATCGGCTATCTGCTGCTGCGCAGCCTGCCGTTCCTCTTCTCCGTGCTCACCTTCCTGCTGATCTATACCGTGGTGCCCAACTGCCGCGTGCGGCTGACCCACGCCTTCATCGGTGCCCTGGTGGCGGCCACCCTGTTCGAGCTTGCCAAGCGCGGCTTTGCCATCTACATCACCAACTTCCCCTCCTACCAGGCCATCTATGGCGCCCTGGCGACCATTCCCATCCTGTTCGTCTGGGTGTATCTGAGCTGGCTGGTGGTGTTGCTGGGGGCCGAGACCACCGCCTGTCTCGGGGAGTACGAGAAGCCCGGTGCAGAGGAGCTGGCCTGACGCCGGTCGGCCATCACACCGGATCCCGACACAAAGACGTTAGCCCGGGCAGGGCATTTATTGGTAGCATCGACGACCGCTCATCCCGCAGGATGGGCGGTCGTGCTGTTTTGAGAGGAGAGGGATGTGATTGCACTGATTCAGCGGGTCAGCGAGGCCAGCGTAACGGTAGAGGGAGAGGTGACTGGGGCCATCGGCCAGGGGTTGCTGGTGCTGCTCGGGGTGGAGCAGGGGGATGACGAGGCCAAGGCGGACAAGCTGCTGCACAAGGTGAGCGGCTATCGCATCTTCTCTGACGAGAACGGCAAGATGAACCTCAACGTGAGTCAGGTGGGTGGCAGCCTGCTGGTGGTCTCCCAGTTCACCCTGGCGGCGGATACCGGCAAGGGGATGAGACCCAGCTTCTCCGGTGGCGCCCATCCCGCAGATGCCGAGCGACTCTATGAGTACTTCGTGGCCCGCGCCAGGGAGAGCGGCGTGCCGACCGAAACCGGCCGCTTCGCCGCCGACATGAAGGTCAGGCTGCTCAACGACGGCCCCGTCACCTTCTGGCTGCAGGTATAAGGGTGGCAGGCAGGTCAGGATTCACCGGAGGGCAGGACGCGATGCCTGCACACTTCGCAGGTTCTTCACCCTGCCGGTGCTCGCCCGCCTAGGCTAAGCTGACGGGTCGCGTGCAGGATGACGTTGCGGTAGCCGGGCACGTCGTGGACGTGGGTCGGGCCTATCCACTCCTCTGCCAATCGTAGAGCCTGTGCCTGTTCGAGCCGGGTGCGGGGCAGCAGATTGATGATGAGGGTGCCGCTCAGGCGGCTGGCCAGCGCCTGATAGAGCGGGGCCTGGAACAGCAGCAGGGGGTTGCCGTCCTGGCTGAACAAGTCCAGCAGCACCAGATCGTAGCTCTCCTGGCGCTGGTGCAGGAAGTGCAGCGCATCGGCGTGATGCAGCCGAGGCGAGCCCCCTGACGAGGGGAGGAAGAACTGCTGGAACAGGGTGAGGATCTCGGCATCCAGATCCACGCAGTCGTGGTGGGCATCGGGCCAGCGTGCCGCCAGGTGACGGGTGAGATCCCCTCCGCCCAACCCCAGCTCCAGGATCCTGCTTGCCTGCTTTGGCAACTGCTCCGCGATGCTCCGTTGATGAGGCAGACAGAGGCGGGCCGGTTGGTGGAGGCTCATGGCGGATTGCACCACGCCGTCCATTTCCAGCCAGCGATGACGGGCATTTTCAAGCACCGAAACGCGGCGTTCGGGTTTGGCGCTGAGGTGCAATAAGTGATCGGCTTGGTACGCTTGCAGATTGAAGTCCATGAATTTGCACGGCAAGATGGCTTTCGACCAGTGTAACTCAAGGATGTTGTTATGTACCGGGTGGTCACCCCCCAAACGGCAGCCGAGCTGGATACCTACTACAGGCTGCGCCGGGAGAAATGGTTGCGTCAGTCCTTCCATCTGCCAGTCGGCGCACACTCAAGGATCGCTTTATGTACCGGGTAGTCACCCCAGAAACACCAGCGGAGCTGGATGCTTACTATCAGTTGCGCTGGGAACTGCTGCGCAAACCCTTCAATCTGCCCCTTGGCTCCGAGCGTGACGAGTACGATACCGTCGCCATTCACCGGCTGATGCTCTCACCCGACGGAACGCCCATCGCCGTGGGTCGCCTCTTTGTGGGCGGCGATGAAGCCCAGATCCGCTTTATGGCGCTGCGACCCGAATTTCGCGGCCAGGGGCTGGGCGCCCGCATGGTGGAAGATCTCGAGCAGCTTGCCCGCGACGAGAAGGTGAAACGGCTGGTGATGAACGCCCGCCAGGAGGCAGTGGAGTTCTATCGCCGCTGCGGCTTCCTCGAGGTAGGGGAAGGCCCCGTCTCCTTCGGCCGCATCCCTCACCGCCAGATGATCAAGTCCCTGAGTCCCATGCAGACCATCCAGTACCGTCCGGAGTGGTGCCAGGATCTCACCACCCGCTGGTCGCGGGGTATTCCCATCAGCGAGAAGATGGGGGTGCACATCACCCACTACGATGGCCAGACCTTCCACCTCAAGGCCAACCTGGCGGCCAATCTCAACGTCCACGACACCATGTTCGCCGGCAGCATCTACAGCCAGTGCGTGCTGGCGGGCTGGGGTCTCATCTGGTTGCAGCTCAAGGAGGCAGGGCTGGGAGGGGATACCGTGCTGGCCGAGGGCAACATCAAGTATTACCGGCCGGTGAGCGAAGAGCCGGAGGCGCGGGTGGCCCGGGAGGGCATGCCCGCCGTGCTCGAGCCGCTGAGGGGCGGAGAATCCGCCAAGTTCAGCCTGCGGGTGCAGTTGTTCAGTGGCCGCAAGCTGGCGGTGGAGTTTGTCGGTCAGTACGTGGTGCTGCCCATCAAGCGCGGCGCACGCTGATCCCTGATGTTCACAGCAACAAGGCCTCTTCGCGAGGCCTTGTTCGTTATTGGGCGGCGGGTGGCCGTGGGCGCCAGAGCGGGCCGCTTCGTCCCTGGGCGGGGTAGCGCACACCCGCCTCCCAGCCACAGGCGTCCTGTCCCGTGGGGAAACTCCAGCCCAGGTCGGGCGCATTGAGGGGGCCGCGCCAGCGGGCGAGCAGCTCGGCGCAGCGTCCCTTGTTCAGGACCCCGAGGTCGAGCTGCCACTGGTCTGCGGCCAGGTCGACACCCCCTTGCAGTGCCAGCAGGTGGGTGATGGTGGAGGCACCGCCTTGCTCGATCCGCACCTTGCCCTGCTCCGCCCTGGCATCCAGCCTGATCTGATAGAAGGGGGTGTCCCCGCGTTGCATCGCCTGCCACAGCGTCTGCGGTGTCAGATCGGGGGGGGTCTGCTCCCTGAACCAGTCATCCAGCAGGGGGTCGATGCCGACCTTGTCCCAGAAGGGATCCTTGCTCTCCAGGCTCAGGCTGCCCTGAAGGGTCCGGCGCCAGTTGGCCGTCTGCTCGCCGGGCTGCCCGTTGAGGTCGGCCTGCAGATCTGCCGCCAGATCCACCTTGCCCGCGAAGGAGACGGGGGAGTGCAGTAACTTGCCCCACTGCACCAGATCCAGCTGCTTGCCCTGCAACTGCAGGCGGCTCTCCTGCCCGGGCGTCCTGCCCCACTGGCCGCTCAGGTTGAGGGAGCCCTCGTCGGGCAGGGAGGTGGCGAGGGTGTTGAGCTGCCAGGAGCTGGGGGTCAGCTCGCCATCCAGGGTGCCGTTGCGAGCACTGAGACCGTCCCACACCAGCTCGAACCACTTGCTCTCGATGCGGGCACGCCCCAGCAAGGTGCCTAGCTGGTTGCCCCGCAGGGCGAGATCGTTCAGGTAGAGTTGCCAGCCGGTCAGGGAGAGGGGCAAGGTGTCGTCGAAAGAGAGCACCTTGAGCTTGTCGAAGGCCAGTTTGCGGATGTCGATCTGTTGCGGGCGCCAGCCCTGCCAATCCTGCCACCACCCCTGGGGCAAGCTGATGTCCATGCCGCTCAGGGCCAGATCCTTCAGGATGAGCTTCTGCTGCTGGGTGTCGAGGGCCAGCTCGACGTTGAACTCCCCTTCGTATGCCTTGCCCCGCAGCTCGGCATCCAGCTGCCGGGGGGAGAAGGCGAGCTTGCCCTCGATGGCCTCAAGCTGGAACAGGCCGCGGCCCATGTCGCCCAGGGTGCCCGCCAGATAGCCGCTGGGCTGGCTGCCCGCCTGCCAGTCGAAGGCGGTGAGCTGGCCGTTGAAGTTGTTGAGGGAGAGCTCCTGATCGATGGCATTGATGCTCACCTGGGCAAGCTGACCCCTGTCCAGGGTGATGCGGCGCAGGGGGAACTCGCCAGGGGGAATGTCACCAAGCTCGAGTCGCATGGCGCGGGCCTTGAGATCGTGCAGTTGCAGGCTGCGCTCTGGCCAGTTCAGCACCATGCCGGTCTCGAGCAGGCCGTCGAACAAGTTGGTGGTCAGTCTGTCGGTACTGAGCACCTGCCCCTCCAGCCGCCCCTTTAGGCTGAGACGGGCCAGGGTGAACATGGGGGTCTCCAGCTGGTTGATGCCCAGGGTGAGGTTGGCCTGGGGCTGGCGTCTCGGGTCGATCAGTTCCCAGTCACTCAAGGACGCACTGAGGCCGCGCAGGGTCAGGGCCTCGCTCTGCAGGCTCAGGTTGTCGATGGTGCTGTCGCTGATGGTGAGGGAGTGAACCGGCAGGCTTGGCAGCTGGTTGGGGAGCGGCAGCTTGATGACGGGACGGATGAGGTCTAGGTGGGCGATGCGCACATCCCGGTTAAACCAGTCGATGTGCTCGATCTCCAGATAGAGTTTTTCCAGCTGTACCGCATCCCCATAGCGCACCTGTTCCGCCAGCAGGGTGTAGGGGTGCAGCGGATTGAACACCAGCCGGCCTATGGTGACGGGCACCCCGGTCTGCTGGCTGAGCCAGTTGGCGATGGGGCCTTTGGCGCGCTCGGCATCGAACAGGCCGAGACCAACCCAGACAAAGAGCAGCAGGAAGGCAAAGGTGTAGAGCAGGCCGCGGAGCCAGGAATTCATCAGTGCTTTCCTCCTGTTTCTGTTGCTTGGTCAGGCATTCGAGTAGTGATCCCGTAGACCGAGCCAGCATCGTATCAAGGGTTCGACATGGCTCGGGTGTTTATCCATCAGGCAAGGTGACCCTCTTCTGCATCTGCCTTGGTCAAGCATTGGAGTAGTGGTCTCGCAGGCCCAGCCAGCGGCGGATCAGGGGCTCGACATGGCTCGGGTGTTTATCCATCAGGCAAGGTGACCCTCTTCTGCATCTGCCTTGGTCAAGCATTGGAGTAGTGGTCTCGCAGGCCCAGCCAGCGGCGGATCAGGGGCTCGACATGAGCCGGGTGTTTGTCCATCAGGAAGCGCGCCATCTTCTGCACCTGAGGGATGAGCGGCTGGTCGCGCACCAGATCGGCGATCTTGAGATCGGCCAGGCCGGTCTGGCGGGTACCGAGCAGCTCGCCTGGGCCACGCAGCTCCAGATCCCGCTGGGCGATGAGAAAGCCGTCGTTGGTCTCCCGCAGCACCCCGAGGCGGCTCTGGGCCGTCTTGGACAAGGGGGCATGATAGAGCAGCACGCAGTGGGAGGCCACCGAGCCACGCCCGACCCGGCCGCGCAGCTGGTGCAACTGGGCCAGCCCCAGTCGCTCCGGGTTCTCGATGATCATCAGGCTGGCGTTGGGCACGTCCACCCCCACCTCGATGACGGTGGTGGCGACCAGCAGTTGCAGTATGCCCGCCTTGAACTCCTCCATCACCCGCTGTTTCTCGACCGGTCGCATCCGGCCGTGCACCAGCCCGATGTGCAGGCCGGGCAGCAGGGTTTGCAGCTCGGCGGCAGTGTCTTCGGCGGCCTGGCACTCCAGCACCTCCGACTCCTCGATCAGGGTGCAGACCCAGTAGGCCTGCTTGCCCTCCTCGCAGGCGAGCCTCACCCGCTCGATCACATCCTGGCGGCGACTGTCTGGCAGGGCGACCGTGGTAATGGGAGTGCGGCCCGGCGGCAGCTCGTCGATGATGGAGGTGTCGAGGTCCGCATAGGCGGTCATCGCCAGGGTGCGGGGGATGGGGGTGGCGGTCATGATGAGCTGGTGGGGATGCACCCCTTCCCGCTCCCCTTTTTCTCGCAGGGCGAGGCGCTGATGCACGCCGAACCTGTGCTGTTCATCGATGATGACCAGGGCGAGGCGCTGGAATACCACCTGCTCCTGGAAGATGGCGTGGGTGCCCACCACCATCTTGACGCTGCCGTCCGCGATGGCGGCCAGCGCCTCTTCCCGCGCCTTGCCCTTCTGCTTGCCCGCCAGCCAGCCCACCTTGATGCCGAGTGGCTCCAGCCACTTGGCGAAGTTGATGGCGTGCTGTTCCGCCAGCAGTTCGGTCGGCGCCATCAACCCCACCTGGCAGCCGTTGCCGATGGCCTGCAGGGCGGCCAGCGCCGCCACCAGGGTCTTGCCTGAGCCCACGTCCCCCTGTACCAGCCGCATCATGGGGTGGCTCTGTTGCAGATCCCTGGCTATCTCCGCCACCACCCGGCTCTGGGCGCCGGTGGGGGTGAACGGCAGGGCGCCGAGCAGCTGCCGGGCCAGCTTGGGTGCGGGTTTGAGGGCGCGGGCCAGCTGGTTCTGAGCCTGGGCGCGTACCTTCAAGACCGAGAGGTTGTGGGCCAGCAGCTCTTCCAGTACCAGCCGCTGCTGTGCCGGGTGCTGGCCGCTCTCGAGCAGGGCCAGCGCCACCGAGGGAGGCGGGCGGTGCAGCAGCTTCAGGGCCGCGGCCAGATCGATCTGCTGGGGATAGAGGCCGGCAGGCAGCAGCTCCTCGACCCCGTAGAGGTCGAGCTGGGCCAGGGCCTGATCCGTGAGGCTGCGCAGGGTGAGCTGGCGCAGCCCCTCTGTGGTGGGGTAGACGGGGGTGAGGGCCTCTTCGGTCTGGCCGGCCTGCTCCTCGCCGAGCAGCTTGTACTCGGGGTGGGCCATCTCCAGGCCGTACTTGCCGGGACGGGTCTCGCCGAAGCAGCGGATAAGGCGGCCCTGGGCCAGGCTGTTTTTCTGGGCAGCGGTGAAATTGAAGAAGCGCAGGGTCAGGCTGCCGGTGCCGTCGCTGATACGGCACACCAGCATGCGGCGGCGCCCCATCACCAGCTGGGTGTCCTGGATCTCGCCCTCGACGGCACCGTGCAGGCCGGGCGGCAGATCGCCGATGGGCCACACCTGGGTGCGGTCCTCGTAGCGCAGGGGGAGGTGGAACAGCAGATCCTGCACCGTGGCCAGCCCCAGCCGCTCGAGTTTCTCCAGCATCTTGCTGCCGACACCCTTGAGGCTATCGAGAGAGATTTTATCCAATTTCATCAATTAGATGCCCGAAAACACTGTAAATATGTCCAGATGATAGGGGTTGTTGCGGCCTCGATGCAAGCCGCGTTGTGCCGTTCCGGGCTGGTGGGCAAGGGAGTGGGGGGAGGGTCATCCATGAAAAAGGCCTGCCGGAAACGGCAGGCCTTTTCACTGACGGGGCGCCCTGGCGGTCAGATGATGCGCTTGAGCAGGAGGTGAGCCTTGACCCTGTGGATCCGGGCCAGCAGCTTGCGCACCTGATCCGGGTAATCCTTGATCTGCTCTATCTGGTCGAAGTGACTGATGCGGCGGGTGTGGGCCAGGATGTTCTCCCGCTCCGCACTGAACTGCTCGCGCAGGTGATGGTGCTGGTCGTGTACCAGCAGGCCGTTCTCCAGATCCAGCGCCCAGGCTCGGGGATTGAGGTTGTTGCCGGTGAGCAGGGCCCACTCCTCATCCACGAAGATCCCCTTGAGGTGATAGGAGTTCTTCTCGCAGCACCAGAGCATGAGGTTGAGCCGGCCGTTGTCGATGTGGTGCTGGTTGCGCTCGGCAAACTTGCGCAGGTTGGTCTCGTAGAGATAGGGCAGACCGCCGATGGTGGAGAACTTCTCCTCCGGGGGGATGAAGAAGTCGTTGGCGGTCTTGTCGCCCACGACGATGGTCACCTTGCAGCCGCGTTTGAGCAGCGCCTCCACGTCCTTGTTCAACTCCTTGGGGGGGTTGAAGTAGGGGGTGCAGATGAAGATCTCCCGCTCGGTGGCCCGCACCAGGTTGCGGATCATCCGGTTGAGCTGGTTGTCCCGCTTGCCCAGGCCCACCATGGGGGTCACGGCGATCTCCCGATCGTTGGGCTGGATGCTCTCGAAGCGGTACTGGCAGAGGCGCAGACGCTGCTTGAAGCGGCGGATCGGTCCCTTGAGCTGCTTGGCGCCGGGGATGCCGGTGCGATCCAGCCGCTGGACGGCCTCGCTGCCGAGGAAGACGTCATCCACGTAGTTGACCATGCTGCGGGTCAGTGCCGGGCTGTGGATCTGGTGATAGCGATCGAAGCGGTAGCGCTCCTGCTGGTGCAGGTAGATGTCGTTGAGGCTGGCGCCGGAGTAAAGCAGGGTGTCGTCGAAGATGAAGCCCTTGAGGTGCAGCACCCCGAGCAGCTCGCGGCCCTTGACCGGCACGCCGTAGATCTCGATCTGGTGTTGGTGGCTGGCGGCCATGGCCTGGTACATCAGGTGGTTGCCCCCCTGCTTGCCCTTGCCGATCAGGCCGCGCTGGGCGCGGTGGAAGTCGACGAACACCTTGATGTCGAGAGAGGGATTGCGCTGCTTGGCGGCATAGAGGGCGGAGAGGATCTCCCGTCCCGCCTCGTCATCCTGCAGATAGAGCGCGATCAGATAGATGCGCTGTGTCGCATGGGCGATGAGCGACAGGATCCGGCTCTTGAAGTCTTTGGCGCTGCTGAGTATCTGGAACTGATCCGCGGCAACCGCGATCTGGGGTAAGCGGGTCAGCAACTGTCGATAATGTGCCGATGAATGCATAGAGAAGCCTGAAATCACGGGATGAAGCGTTCCACTCGGGGCGAAGAATAGGCAATTCTAGCAATCTGTGGCGATGGGCCCAAGCAAGAATCCGTAAAAAGTCGGTGCAATATCACATCGGGGCCGACGGATGCGGCCCCGATGTGTTTCCGTCAGAGGATGGCGCTGGCCGTGGCCACGATGAGGAAGGCGATGGTACCGAGCAGGGTCTCCATCACGGTCCAGGTCTTGAGGGTGGTCTTCTCGTCCATGTTGAGGAAGCGGCTGACCAGCCAGAAGCCGGAGTCATTGAAGTGGGAGAGCACGGTGGCCCCCCCGGCGATGGCGATGACGATGAAGGTCAGGTCCAGCTCGCTCAGGCCGGTGGTGGCGGCCACGGTCGGCGCCATCAGGGCGGCGGTAGTGGTCAGGGCCACGGTGGCGGAACCCTGGGCGACCCGCAGCGCGGCGGACACCAGGAAGGCTGCCAGGATCACCGGCATGCCGGTATCGGAGAGGACGTCGGCCAGCGCGGTGCCGATGCCGCTCGCCCGCAATACGCCGCCGAACATGCCGCCGGCACCGGTGACCAGGATGACGGCGCAGACCGGGGCCAGGGCGTCGTTGCAGAACTTCTCGAGCTGCACCTTGCCCTGGCTCTGGCGGAACATCCAGAGGGCGTACAGCACAGTGATGAGCAGGGCGACCGGGGTCTTGCCGACCATGCGCAGCACGTTGACCCAGTCCGCACCCTTGTCGATGACGCCCATGACGCTCAGGGTATTGAGGCCGGTATCCATGAAGATGAGCACCAGCGGCAGCAGCAGGATGGAGATCACCTGGCCGAAGCTCGGCGCCTTGTCGGAGAGCTGCTCGGCACTGGCAGTGAAGCTCGGGGGCAGGGGCAGCTCAAACTTCTTGCCGGACCAGAGCCCGAACAGGTAAGCACCCAGATACCAGGTGGGCAGCGCGACCAGCAGGCCCACGATGGTGAGCAGACCGATGTTGGCACCCAGCAGCTCGCTGGCGGCCACCGGGCCCGGGTGGGGCGGCAGGAAGGCGTGCATCACCGCAAAGGCACCGGCGGAGGGCAGGGCATACTTGAGGACGGAGCCGCCGAACTGCTTCGCCACGCTGAAGATGATGGGCAGCATGACGATGAGACCGGCGTCGAAGAAGATCGGGAAGCCGAACAGCAGGGAGGCCACACCCAGCGCGAAGGGGGCGCGGTGGGAGCCGAAGCGGTTGATCAGGGTATCGGCCAGTACCTTGGCGCCCCCCGTCATCTCCAGGATCCGGCCTATCATGGCGCCGAGGCCGACCAGCAGCGCGACCGAGGCCAGGGTGCCGCCGAAACCGGTCAGCATGGTGGGGATCACCTGGTCATAGGTGACCCCGGTGGCCAGGGCCGTCAGCATGCTGACCAGGGTCAATGCCACGAAGGCATGTACCTTGAATCGCATGATCAGCACCAGCAACATGACAATGGCTCCGCCCGCTACCGAGAGCAGATAGGCGACATCGGGTGTGTTCATTGCTCCGTCCATAAAATTGTCCTCAAATGGTTCTAGTTGTTGTTCTGCACATTTCTGTGCTGCACTTCACATTGCGAAACGTTACCGGTAACATGTTACCGGTAACGTGGTAGCTTAGAACCCATCAGGCGAACGTTTTTTGAAAAGTGAGAGAGAGGTCAAATAATGACGGGCAAGTGCATTATCGTGATGGGTGTGTGTGGCAGCGGCAAGTCCAGCATCGGCCTCAAGGTGGCCAATGCCCTGGGGGCCAAGTTCATCGACGGCGATGATCTGCACCCTCGCGCGAACATCCAGAAGATGGCGGCGGGCAACCCGCTCAACGATGAAGACAGAGCCCCCTGGCTGGAGCGGATCCGCGATGCGGCCTACAGCCTGGAGCGTAAGAACGAGCTCGGTGTCATCGTCTGCTCGGCCCTCAAGAAGCAGTACCGCGACCAGATCCGCGAGGGCAACGACTCGGTGAGTTTCCTGTTTCTGGATGGCAGCCAGTCCCTCATTCTCGAACGGATGCGGGCACGGCAGGGCCATTTCATGCGCGAAGCCATGGTACAAAGCCAGTTTGATACCCTGGAGCGACCGGATGGCGAGCCCGGCGTGTTTCGCATCGATATCGACGGGACCTTCGAACAGGTGGTCGACCGTGCCGTCACCGCGCTGACGCAGGCGCAATGAGCCATGTCGCGCGCCCGGCTGAGGCCGACCGCGCCCGTATATAGAGTTGGAGAGAAAGCTATGACCCATCCCGTGATCACCCAGGTGACCAACCGCATCCGCGAGCGCAGCACCGCCCGCCGTGCCCGCTTCCTGGCCCGCATCCAGCGCCAGGCCGATCAGGGCAAGACCCGCGCCTCCCTCTCCTGCGGCAACCTGGCCCACGCCGTGGCCGCCTCGAGCTGTGACGAGAAGGGGCGGATCCTCGACATGACCCGCGCCAACGTGGCCATCGTCACCGCCTACAACGACATGCTGAGTGCCCATCAGCCCTATCAGGGCTACCCGGACATCATCAAGGGCGCCCTGGCGGAGCTCGGCCACAGTGCCCAGGTTGCCGGCGGCGTACCCGCCATGTGCGACGGCGTGACCCAGGGTCAGCCGGGGATGGACATGTCCCTCTTCTCCCGGGATCTCATCGCCCAGGCCACCGCGGTCTCCCTCTCCCACAACACCTTCGACGCCACCCTGCTGCTCGGTATCTGCGACAAGATTGCCCCGGGCCAGATCATGGGGGCGCTTTCCCACGCCCACCTGCCCACCGCCTTCGTGCCTGCCGGCCCCATGGCGAGCGGCATCAGCAACGACGAGAAGGTGAAGGTGCGCCAGCAGTACGCTGCCGGTGAAGTGGGCCGCGACGCCCTGCTCAAGATGGAGTGCGGCGCCTACCACGCGGCGGGCACCTGCACCTTCTACGGCACCGCCAACACCAATCAGCTGGTGTTCGAAGCCATGGGCCTGATGCTGCCGGGCTCCGCCTTCGTACATCCGCACAGCGAGCTGCGCCACGCCCTCACCGAGGAAGCGGCCCGCCGCATCAGCGCCATGATCCCGGGCTCCCCGGCCTATCGCCCCCTGAGTGCGGTGATCGACGAGCGCGCCCTGGTCAACGGCCTGGTGGCCCTGCTCGCCTCCGGCGGCAGCACCAACCACAGCATTCACATGGTGGCGCTGGCCCGCGCCGCCGGGCTGGAGCTGACCTGGGACGACCTGAGCGATCTCTCCGACGTGGTGCCGCTCCTGGTGCGCATGTATCCGAACGGCCCGGCGGACGTCAACGCCTTCGAACAGGCGGGGGGCGTGCCCGGCCTGATGCGTCGTCTGGCCGAAGAGGGGCTGATCCACATGGATGCAACCCCGGTCTTCGGCGAGATGCAGAACTACCTCAGCCGTCCGGCACTGGTGGATGGCAAGCTGGTGTGGCAACCGGTGGGCGAGAGCGCGGATCCGAGCGTGCTCTCCCCCTCTGGCAGCGAGTTCCAGGCCACCGGCGGCACCAAGCTGCTGGCGGGCAACCTGGGCCGCGCCGTGGTCAAGGTTTCCGCCGTCGCGCCCGAGTATCGGGTCATCGAGGCCCCGGCCCGGGTCTTCTCCTCCCAGCATGCGGTGGAGGCGGCCTACAAGGCTGGTGAGTTGAACCAGGACGCCGTCATCGTGGTGCGCCACAACGGCCCGGCCGCCAACGGCATGCCGGAGCTGCACAAGCTGATGCCGGTGCTTGGCAACCTGCAGAAGGCGGGTCACAAGGTGGCCCTGGTCACCGACGGCCGCCTCTCCGGCGCCTCCGGCAAGATCCCGGCCGCCATCCACGTCACCCCGGAAGCCCTGCACGGCGGGGCCATCGGCCTGCTCGCCGATGGCGACCTGCTGCGGGTGGATGCCGAGTCTGGCCGCCTCGACTGCCTGACCGATTTGAGCGGCCGTACCCAGGCCGAGATCGACCTCACCCTGGAACAAGAGGGGTGGGGCCGTGAACTGTTCAGCGTGATGCGTCGCGCGGTATCGAGCGCCGAGTGCGGCGCCACCATCTTTGACTAAGGAAGAGCTATGCAGAACTGGAAAGTGACCCCTGCCGAGGTGTTTGCCGCCTCCCCCCTGGTACCCGTGATGGTCATCAACGACCTGGAGCAGGCCCTGCCGATGGCCAAGGCCCTGCTGGATGGCGGCATCTCGGTGTTCGAGATCACCCTGCGCACCCCGGTGGCGCTGGACGCCATCGCCCTCATCGCCAAGGCGATGCCGGATGCCATGGTCGGTGCCGGTACCGTGCTCAACTGCGCGCAGTTTGATGCCGCCGTCGCTGCCGGTGCCCGCTTCGTCATCTCCCCGGGCATGACCCCGGCCCTGCTGGCCCACGCGGCCAAGAGCACGGCGCCGCTGATCCCGGGCGTGGCCACCCCGTCCGAGGTGATGCAGGCGCTGGAAGCGGGCTACGACCACCTCAAATTCTTCCCGGCCGAGGCGAACGGCGGCACCAAGGCACTCTCCGCCATCGCGGCGCCCCTGCCCCAGGTGAAATTCTGCCCCACCGGCGGCATCGGCCCGAAAAACGTGGCCGACTACCTGGCGCTGAAATGTGTGGCCACCGTCGGCGGCTCCTGGATGCTGCCGGCAGACGCCGTCAAGAGCGGCAACTGGGAGGAGGTGACCCGCCTCTCCCGGGAAGCGGTTGAATTGGTTAAACGCTAAGCAAATATCGTTTAGAAAAATTAAACAGGCCACCCCCGGGTGGCCTGCTGTTTTTCCGCCCCCGGAGGGGGTGGGCCGTTTGCTTCCGGCCTCGCCCTGGCTTAAGGTCGGGGGCCGCCCCTCTCCCCTGGAGCCTTCATGTCCTGTC
The DNA here is from genome assembly GCF_027707405.1 of Aeromonas sp. QDB68. Lineage (NCBI taxonomy): Bacteria > Pseudomonadati > Pseudomonadota > Gammaproteobacteria > Aeromonadales > Aeromonadaceae > Aeromonas > Aeromonas sp. QDB68. The sequence continues at coordinate 14,340 of NZ_JAPCIQ010000025.1, forward strand.
TGCATCCATCCTACCCGCAAGGGCACTTCACCGCGCTGCACTGCCACCCCCATGCCCAATACTGCTATCTGCACGACGGGGGCGGCATCATCACGGGGCGAGGGGAGGGAGAACTGCTGGTGGCGGGCCAGATCTGCTTTATTCCGGCGGGGTGGGAGCACGAGTTTCGCGTGCTGCGCCGCTCCCGACTCTCCCTCCTCTATGTGCCGACGCCGGCCCGTACCGCCTTCGGCCCCTTGCAGGCCAGCCCGCTGCTGGCGGGCCTCTTCGCCCGCCTGTCCGAGCTGGCCGAGGAGGAGGTGAAAGGGGCCTATCTGACGGTGCTTGGCCAGGAGCTGGAGCGCGCCGACCCGCTCGCGGCGCGCATTCCCCTCGCCGGGGCGCTGGACCCGCGCCTGCTGCGGGTGCTGGACAGGGTGTGCCAGGCACCCGCCATCCATCTGACGCTGACGGCGCTGGCGGCAGATTGCGGCGCCTCGGTGCGTACCCTCAACCGGCTCTTCCTCCAGCAGCTGGGGTGCAGCTTTCGCCAGTGGCGGGAGCAGGTGGTGCTGGGACGGGCGCGCCAGTTGCAGCACCGGGGGCTCACGCTGGCCCAGATCGCCGATCGGCTCGGCTACGAGGATCCCGGCGCCTTGTCCCGCGCCCTCCAGCGCCTTGCCCGGCGCGAACCGGCGGCCTGAGGGCGCATTATCTGCCTTCCTGCCCGCCATGGCGGTGTCTGCGGGTTGCCGGCAGTCAGCGCCGCGAGCCGATATCCGCATCCTCCTTGCTGCCTGCCAGCAGACAGGTCACCTCGTCGGTGTGGCAGATCCGATCGCCGCGAAAGGTGAAGAGGCCGCTCACCTTGCAGACCAGGGTGCCGCCGTCCTGGCGGGTGGCCCGCACCACATGGGTCGAGTGCACCCGCTCCCCCTGCGCCAGGGTGGCGACAAACTCGATGCTCGCCCCGGCCAGATGGCGGCGCAGTGTGGCGATGTGCTGGTGAAACGCCGGGTAGTCGAGCCGCTCGCCGTTCACCTCCTGGCAGTAGTCGGGGGTGAACCAGGCGTTGAGCTCCGCCAGGGGGAAGGCGGGATCGCAGATGACGCGCTGCAGGCAGGCTTTCAATCGTTCGGTGTGGTGCATGGTCTGCTCCTGACAGGGTGGATGGAGGAGCCAGCATAGGCCAGGGGAGGCGAGGGGAGAGGGGAGAAGGCGCCATCATGGCGGTCGAACGCGCCATGATGGCCGGGGATCAGCCGAGGCTTTCCCCCTCATAGAGGGAGAAGCCGATGTCCTTGCACCTGGTCGCCAGCGGCTGGCCGCCGAGGCGGGCTAGCAGCATGATGGCGGCTTCGCGACCTATGGTCTCGCGGGGGGTGACGATACTGGCGAGCTTGGGGGTCATGGCGTGGCCGATGTCGAGGGCGTTGCTGCCGGCAATGGCCACCTGCTGGGGCACCGGGATCCACCTGGCCTGGCATTGCAGCAGGGCCCCCACCGCCAGGTCGTCGTTGGTGCAGAACAGGCCGTCGAGGTCGGGGAAGCGCGCCATGGCCTGGGCCAGTAGCTCTCCCCCCAGGGTGAAGCTGGAGGATTGCTCCGTCAGCAGGTGCTGGCCGGTCAGACCGAAATCGGCCATCGCCTGGTAGTAGCCTTCCATTCGCAGCTGGGTGCGCACGTCGAGCCGGGCGCCGAGGTAGATCACCTTGCGCCGTCCCCGGCGCAGCATCTCTGTTACCATGGCCCGGGCGGCGGCCCGGTGATCCATGCCCACCACCATGTCGATGGGGGAGAGGGGCAGATCCATGGTCTCCACCACCGGGATGCCGGCGGTGGCGATCATCTTGCGGGTGCGCTCGGTGTGCTGGGTGTCCGAGAGGATGAGCCCGTCCACGTTGTAGGAGAGGAGGGAGGCGACCTGCTCCTCCTCCCGCTCCGGGCTGTAGCCGTAGTGGGCGAGCAGGGTCTGGTAGCCGGCGGGCCGGGTCACCGCCTCGATGCCGTGGATCACCGCTGAGAAGACCTGGTTGGAGAGGGAGGGGATCAGGATGCCGATCGCCTTGCTGGTGGCGTTCGACAGCATGTCCGGCGCCCGGTTCGGGATGTAGCCGAGCTCCTCCACCGCGGCGGCGATGCGCTCGCGGGTCCCTTCGGCCACGGCGGACGGGTCGCGCAGGTAGCGGCTGACGGTCATCTTGGTGACACCGGTCAGGTCGGCAATGTCCTGCAGGGTAGGGCGGCGCTTGCGGGTGTCGTTCATCTGGGGATCCGGCAAAAAATGTTACACGTAACATTACCGTTTTTGCACGGCAATGTCAGCATATGACGCCATCAACAGGGGCCAGGGGATGATCAAGGGCAGGTGTTTCGAGGGGGTCCACTTCGAGCAGCAGGAGGTGGAGGGGGAGCAGTTCCAGGGGTGCCGCTTCATCGGCTGTCACTTCTCCTGGCTCGATCTCGGGGAGAGCCGCTTCGTCGACTGCAGCTTCTATGACAGGGAACGGGAGCTGGGCTGCCTGTTTCAGGGCTGCGATCTGAGGGAGGCGAGCTTCCTGCGCTGCGATCTCACCCTGGCGGACTTCGGCCGCAGCCAGTGTCTTGGGCTGGAGATGCGCGACTGCCAGGCCATGTGGATCAACTTCGCCCATGCCAGCTTCGCCAACCGGATCACTGCCAAAAGCTACTTCTGCGAGGCCCACCTCACCGGCAACAACTTCAGCTACGCCAACTTCGAAAGCTGCCTGCTGGAGCGGTGCGAGCTTGCCGGAAACCGCTGGCAGGGGGCCAACCTGCTGGGCGCCTCCCTGGCAGGCTCGGATCTCAGCGGCTCCGAGTTCGGGCAAATCGACTGGACCAGCTTCAACCTGCAAGGCTGCGATCTGCGCCAGTGCGATCTGCCCGGTCTGGATCTGCGCCGGGTCAACCTCGCCGGGGTGCAGATCAATGAAGATCAGCAGCAGGGGCTGCTGGAGCAGATCGGGCTGGTGGTCTTCCCCTGAGCGGGGTGGAAAAGAGGTAAGTTTTCATCATCGGGGCGGGCGGTGTGGTGCCCCCCCTGGCAAGCAAAAGTCTGCGCGATGCAGACTTTTTGTCAGGTGAAGTGGTAAACGACGCGGTGTTGCTGTCTTTTGCTCCCTGCCCCCCTCGCGGGAGAAGGGCTGGGGATGAGGTAGCGGACTCCACTCGGGCACCGCCAAGGCGGGCTTAGCGTCTGGCCAGCCACTTGGTCGGGTTGATGGCCTCGCCCTGATAGCGGATCTCGAAGTAGAGGCCGGAGCGCTCCTGTCCGCCGCTGTCGCCGACCAGGGCCACGGGCTCACCCTGCTCCACCTTTTGTCCCACCTGGCGCAGCAGCGACTGGTTGTGGCCGTAGAGGCTCATGTAGCCCTTGCCGTGGTCGATGACCAGCAGCATGCCGAATCCGTCGAGCCAGTCGGCGTAGACCACCTGTCCCGGTGCCACCGCCTTGACCTGGGTCCCTTCGCTGGCGCCGATCAGGGTGCCCTTCCACTTCAGCTCGGCGGTACGTGGCGAGCCGTAGGAGATGAGGATGGGGCCCTGCACCGGCCAGCGCAGGTTGCCACCCGTGCTCAGACCGCCGTAGCCGTTGCTGCTTGCCTTGGCGCTGTTGCGGGCGGCCGCTTGCTGCTGCGCCACCTTGGCCTGCTGTTCGGCGACGCGTTGCTGCTGGGCCGCCAGCCGCTGCTGTTCGCCGACCTGGCGCTGCTGGGCCGCGATCCGCTGCTGCTCCTCAATGCGTTTCTGTTCGGCTGCCAGGCGCTGGGCCTCCAGACGGCGCTGGCGCTCCTGCTCGGCCTTGATCTTGGCAAGGCGCTCCCGCTCGGCCCGTTCGCGGCGTTCCTTTTCTTCCTGCTGACGACGCAGCTCTTCCAGCCGCGCCTTGAGCGCCTTCTCCGCCTTGACCAGCTTGTCGAGCTTCTGCTCGTCGGCCTGCACCGATTGCTGCAACTGGTTGCGCACCTTGGCACGGCTCTGCTGGCTGGCCAGCAGGCTCTGGTGATGTTCCTGCTGCTCGCCGAGCAGGGTCTGGAGGCGGTTCTCGGTCTCTCTGGTGGCCTGCTGGTTCTTGGCCAGCTTGTCACGGGTTGCGCGCAGGGCTTCAATGGCCTCGATGCGGGCCTTGTTGAGGTAGTCGAAGTAGTCGAGGGCGCGGCTCAGCTTGGCCGGATCCTGCTGGTTGAGCAGCAGTTTGAGGTAATCGTGGTTGCCCGCCTGGAAGGCGCTTTCCGCCTGCTTGGCCAGCAACTGTTTCTGATGTTTTGCTTGTTGCTCCAGTGCCAGCTTGTCCTGCTGCAGGGACGCCAGCTTCTGCTGGTTCTGCCGGAGTTGCTGTCTGGTCTGCTCGAGTTTGGCGGCGGCAGCCGAAATGGCCTGCTCGTCAGCCTTGAGCTGGGTGTTGAGCTTGGCAAGCTCCTGCTTGCTGAGCTTGAGGGTCTGTTGCTGTTCCTTGATCTGGGACTGCATGGCCCCCAACTGCTGGTTCGCAGCCTGGGCTGTGCCGGTACCGCCGATCAGGCAAAAAAACAGCGCGCCGGCCAACAGGCCGACGCGACTGGTTTTCTGTGAAATAATTTCGCATCCCCGCATGGGGCAGGATTATTTCAGAATCATCAGGGGCTTGCCAGTCATTTCCGGCGGCACCGGCAGACCCATCAGGGTCAGCATGGTGGGGGCCAGATCGGACAGTTTGCCACCTTCGGCGACCTCGGCTTTACGACCGAAGTAGATGAGGGGAACCGGCAGATTGGTGTGGGCGGTGTGGGCCTGACCAGTCTCTTCGTCCATCATCTTCTCGGCGTTGCCATGGTCGGCGGTGATGAGGCACTCGCCGCCCACTTCCGCCAGGGCGTCGGTGACGCGACCGATGCAGTGGTCGACCGCTTCACAGGCTTTGACGGCCGCATCGAACACGCCGGTGTGGCCGACCATGTCGCCGTTCGGGTAGTTGCAGATGATGACGTCGTACTTGCCGCTCTTGATGGCCGCAACCAGCTTGTCGGTCAGCTCTTCGGAGCTCATCTCCGGCTGCAGGTCATAGGTAGCCACTTTCGGGCTCGCTACGATTTCGCGATCTTCGCCAGTGAAGCAGGCCTCTTCGCCACCGTTGAAGAAGAAGGTGACGTGGGCGTACTTCTCGGTCTCGGAGATGCGCAGCTGGGTCTTGCCCTGCTTGGCCAGCCACTCACCCAGGGTATTGACCAGGGCGGTGGGCGGATAGGCGCAGGCGGTTTTGATGTCGGCCGCGTATTCGGTCAGCATCACGAAGTGCAGGGCCGGGGTGGCGGTGCGGGCGAAGCCGGTGAAGTCGGTATCGACGAAGGCGCGGGTGATTTCGCGGGCGCGGTCGGCGCGGAAGTTCATGAAGATCAGCGCATCGCCGTCGATCATCGGTACAGCGTCGCCGATGCGGGTGGCTTTGACGAACTCGTCGTTCTCGTCGCGGGCATAGGCGGCGGCCAGCGCGTCGGTGGCGTTGTCGGCGGTGAATTCGCCCTTGCCCTGGGTCATCAGGTCATAGGCCTGCTGCACGCGATCCCAGCGGTTGTCGCGGTCCATGGCGTAGTAACGACCGATCATGGAGGCGAAACGACCCTTGCCCAGTCGGGCAAACAGGGCGTCGAACAGCTCGATGGAGGACTGGGCACTGCGCGGCGGGACGTCGCGGCCATCCAGGAAGGCGTGGAAGTAGATCTGCTCGGCGCCACGCTTGGCGGCCATCTCGATCATGCCCATGATGTGCTCTTCGTGGCTGTGTACGCCACCCGGGGACATCAGACCCATGATGTGCACGGCCTTGCCCTTGGTCACGGCAGCGTCGACAGCCTTGGCCAGCTCGACGTTCTGGAAGAAGTCGCCGTCCTGGATGTCCTTGGAGATGCGGGTCAGCTCCTGATAGACGACGCGACCGGCACCGATGTTGGTGTGGCCCACTTCGGAGTTGCCCATCTGGCCGTCCGGCAGACCCACGTCCAGGCCGGAGCCGGAGATCAGGGTGCTGGTGTAGTCACGGGCCAGGCGATCCAGATTGGGGGTCTTGGCAGCAGCAACGGCGTTGTACTCTTGCTTGGTGCTGTAGCCCCAACCGTCCATGATGACCAGAACCAGCGGTTTCTTAGCTGTTGACATAAGGCTATGTCCTCTCGGATAGGAATGAATTGCGGGAAGTGAAACTAGCGTAATATTACTACATCTGCCGAAATAGTCACCTGATAGCCAAGTCCCTCTCCAGCCTCGCTTTTTAACTGTTATCCCGCTGTTTTAGGCATGTTGCCGGCTTGTCTGCCGCGGCGGGGGTTCCTCTGTTTCCCCCCTCATTTCGGCATGGCGCATCCTCTCGTTCGGCGCGGTTGGAGGAGGAAGAATCGGCAGCCATCCCTGATGGGAGCTTGCTCTCGCTTTGCCGCCAAGATGGCTGATCTTATGCAGGGCCCCATGTATACTCGGGCCCTTGTCTTGGTCCCTGGATAGTAGAAGATGCAAGAGTATTTGGATTTCGCGGCCCGCAATCCGCTGCTGACCGCAGCCTGGTTGGGCCTGGCAGGCACTCTGGTGTATACCACTGTGCGTGCTCGTTTTTCTCCGGTGAAGGCGGTCAACAACCACGCCGCTACCCTGCTTATCAACCGTGAAAATGCCACCGTCGTGGACATTCGCAGTCAGGATGAATTTGCCAAGGGCCATCTGGCCGGGGCCCATCACCTGCCGCTCGCCCAGATCCAGGCGAATAATCTGGGTCCGGTTGAAAAGCACAAGGATGCCCCCATCATAGTGGTGTGCGAGTCGGGGATGACCGCTGGTGGCGCGGGTCGCCAACTGAGCAAGGCCGGTTTCAAGCAGGTGTATGTGCTCAGCGGTGGCATGGCCCAATGGCGTGCAGACAATCTGCCGGTGACCAAAAAACGCTGATTTAAGGGCCTGCGCCCACTCATTATCTTAAAAAGGAATCAAACGAAATGGCTGACGAAATCAACAACCAGGAAGTACAACCGGAATTCCACATCCAGCGTGTCTACACCAAGGATGTCTCCTTCGAAGCCCCGAATACCCCGCACATCTTCCAGAAAGAGTGGCAGCCTGACGTCAAGCTGGACATGGACACCAAGACCAATGTCCTGGCCGACAGCGTCTATGAAGTGGTGCTGACCCTGACCGTCACCTGCAAGCTGGAAACCGAGACTGCCTTCCTGTGTGAAGTGCAGCAAGCCGGCATCTTCACCATCGGCAACCTGCCGGAGCCGCAACTGGCCCACTGCCTGGCGGCCTTCTGCCCGAACATCCTGTTCCCGTATGCCCGCGAAGCGGTGTCCAACCTGGTGAGCAAGGGTTCCTTCCCGCAACTGAACCTGGCTCCGGTCAACTTCGACGCTCTGTTCGCCCAGCACATGGCGCAGGTACAGGCCCAGCAGGCGACTGCGGAAGCCTGATAATGGCCGACCAGATCGCAATCTCGGTCCTGGGGGCGGGGTCTTATGGCTCCGCCCTTGCCATTTCTCTGGCGCGCAATGGTCATCCGACCCTGCTGTGGGGTCACGACCCTGCCCATGTCGCCGAGCTGGAACAGGATCGCTGCAACAAGGCATTCTTGCCGGATGTCCCCTTCCCGGCCGATCTGCAACTGACGTCGGATCTGCAGGCGGCGGTGCAAGCCGCTCCCGTGCTGCTGCTGGTGGTGCCGAGCCATGTGTTCGGCCAGGTACTGGCCCGGGTCAAACCCTTCCTGCGCCCGGATACCCGGATCGCCTGGGCCACCAAGGGGCTGGAGCCGGACAGCGGCCGTCTGCTGCAAGAGGTGGCGCGCGAGGTGCTGGGGGATGCCATTCCACTGGCGGTCATCTCGGGCCCGACCTTCGCCCGCGAGCTGGCTGCCGGTCTGCCGACCGCCATCTCGGTGGCCTCCACCCACGACGACTTTGCCGACGATCTCTCCCACCTGCTGCACTGCGGCCGCTCGTTCCGGGTCTATACCAATCCGGACTTCATCGGTCTGCAGCTGGGCGGGGCGGTCAAGAACGTCATCGCCATCGGTGCCGGTCTCTCTGACGGACTCGGCTTTGGCGCCAACGCCAGAACCGCGCTCATCACTCGGGGCCTGGTGGAGATGCAGCGTCTGGGCGCCGCCCTCGGGGCCGACGCCAAGACCTTCATGGGGATGGCGGGGCTCGGGGATCTGGTGCTGACCTGTACCGACAACCAGTCGCGCAACCGCCGTTTCGGTCTGGCGCTGGGAGCGGGCAAGTCGGTTGACACCGCCATGGCCGAGATAGGCCAGGTGGTGGAAGGCTATCGCAACACCAAGGAGGTGCATCTGCTGGCGGCCCGCTGTGGCGTCGAGATGCCCATCTGCGAACAGATCTTCAAGGTGCTGTACGAGGGCAAGAATCCGAAAGAGGCGGCCATCGCCCTGCTGTCGCGAGACAAGAAGGACGAGTGATCTGCCAGCCGCAGAATGCAAAAGGCCCCGCCAGCTGGCGGGGCCTTTTCTTTGCCGCAAGGGGGCAAATCAGTAGTAGGAGTGGTCGCCGCGCTGGTGCTCGGTGGCATCCTTGACGCCGTTGAGCTCGCCCGGGAATTTCTCCAGCAACTGCTTCTCGATCCCCTCTTTCAGGGTGTAGTCGACCATGGAGCAACCGTTGCAACCGCCGCCAAACTGCAGGATGGCCAGTTTGTCGTCGGTCAGCTCGACCAGGGTGACTTTGCCGCCGTGACCGGCCAGCATGGGGTTCACCTCGGACATCAACACGTACTCGATACGGTCGATCAGCGGGGCGTCGTCGGCCACCTTGCGCATCTTGGCGTTGGGGGCTTTCAGGGTGAGCTGAGAGCCCATCTGATCGGTGACGAAGTCGATGGTGGCATCCACCAGGAAGGGGGCGCTCAGGGGATCGACCAGGCAGTCGAAGCCGCTGAAGGGCAGGTGCTGATCTTCCGGATCGACCGCGTCGGGTGGGCAATAGGATACGCCGCACTCGGCATTCTGGGTTCCCGGATTGACCACAAACACCCGGATGTTGGTGCCATCAGGCTGCTTCTCCAGCAACTTGCGGAAGTGGGCCTGGGCGGTGTCGGAAATGCTGATCATCACTATCCTCATAAACCTGAGTGTACGACTAGGGTATTCATGATAACTCGCTTGGCGGGGCTTGGGTAGCGTGCCGATGGCGAGCCTGTGAGCCCGGGCGTATCGGAATCATGCCGCCAGCGGACTCCCGGGCCGGATCCCTGCCCGGTTATTTCAGGTGTCGGAGGGTACGGCAGATGGCCCACACCTCTACCGTGGTGACGCCGTGCTCATGAAGCAACCGGGTGAGCTGACCTGCGGTGGCGCCCGTGGTGACCACATCATCAAGCAGTGCCACATGCCGGTAGTGGTGAGGTTCTATTTCGAAGGCGCCACGCAGATTGCGTCGCCGCTGGCCGGCACTGAGCCGGGTCTGTTGCGGGGTCGACCTTGTCCGGCGCAATACGCGGGTGTCGCAAGGAATGCCGGTGAGTGCGCTCAGGGCCTGGCCGATTTCTTCTGCCTGATTGAAGCCGCGCCACCACTGGCGCCACCAGTGCAGGGGAACCGGAATGATGACCTGTGGCGGGTTGGCGAGGTCCAGATGGTCTGCCAGCAGGCGGGCAAGCAGCGGCGCGAGCAGGATCTGACCGGAATACTTCAGCCGGGGGATGAGTTGGGCATAAGGTGCCTGATAATCGCCGATCACCTGCAAACGCTTCCAGGGGGCGGGTCTGCGCTGGCAGCGACCGCACAGCAGTTCGCTCTCGCGATGTTGCTCCGGCAGCGGTGCTGCACACATCAGGCATCGTCTGTCGTGTTGGCGCTGGGCGTGGCGACACCAGGAGCACAACAAGGGCGTGTCATCACAGGGTTGGCGACAGAGCAGGCACAGACCGAGCCAGTCGGACTGGGTGCCAAGGATCGGACTTGCTTTGGCGAGCAGCCGCTTTAACATGCAGGCTCCAAGCAGATAAACAGGGATCTTGAGTCTAGATGAGCGTATCGGTTGAGCGGTTTGGCCAGGGCCCGGACCTGGTGTTGTTGCATGGCTGGGGCATGAACGGGGCCGTCTGGCACGGTATTGCCCAAGAACTGGCTGCCCACTATCGGCTGCATCTGGTGGACCTGCCCGGCTTTGGCAACAGCCCCCTGCAAGCAGGGACAGACTACACCCTGCCCTGGCTGGCAGAGCAGGTGGCGGCCATATTGCCTGAAAAATGCCATCTGCTCGGCTGGTCCCTCGGTGGTCTGGTGGCGAGTCAGTTGGCGCTGACCATGCCTGAACGCCTTCACTCTCTCATTACCGTAGCCAGTTCTCCCTGCTTCATGGCCCGCGTCGAGTGGCCCGGGATTGCCCCCAAGGTGCTGGCGGGGTTCAACCAGATGCTGGCCGGCGACTTCATGCAGACCATAGAGCGCTTCCTCGCGATCCAGGCCATGGGCAGCGAGCACGCCAGAAACGACATTCGCCAGTTGCGTCACTGGCTGGCGGAGCGACCCGCTCCCCGGCGTGCGGCCCTGGAGGCGGGTCTGGGCCTGCTGGCCGAGGTCGATCTGCGGGATGAACTGATCGGCCTGGATCTGCCCTGGCTGCGTCTTTACGGCAGGCTGGATACCCTGGTGCCGAAGGCCGCCATTCCCTTGCTGGATGCGCGTTACCCTGCCAGCCACAGTCTGGTGCTGGAGAAGGCATCCCATGCCCCCTTCATCTCCCATCCAGAGCAGTTCATCACCCTCCTGCGGCAGTTCATTGACTGAGATTTGAGCGGCAGGCTTCAATAACTCGTCAGGTTGATGGATAATTAGCCAACCCTACAGAGGAGTGTGCCAATGCGTATCGAATCAGCCATGACGGCGGGCGTGCAGGGGTTCCAACGGGCCGAGCAGTTGGCGGGCCAGGCGTCCAGCCAGATCGCCCGTCTCAATACGCCAGCGGGTGATCAGGTGCAGTTGCCGGATGAACTGGTGAATCTCAAGGTGGCCGAGCTGCATGCCGGGGCATCCGCCAAGGTGATCCAGACGGCCAGCGACATGCTGGGCACCCTGATCGATATCCGGGTGTGACATGAACATCAACGTCAGTCTGCCGACCATCATTCCGAATCAACTGCAGCCGCAGACGGAATCGGCACAGACTGACAACCGCCGCGCAGAACTGGTACCCCCCAGCCGCCAGAGCGAAGCGTCCAACGCCGAGTCCGGCGTCGGTTCCCAGAAAGAGAGAGCCCGGGCCGCCCAGGCCAATCCCGCCGCCCCATCCTCGTCCACGAAAGAGAACAGCCAGACTGGCCCCGTGATGGTGGCGCACCGTTTTGTCGAGGCAACGGGGGAGGAGGGGGAGCGTCGACAACGTCAGGAGGGTGAACAGCAGGAGCAGCAAAAGCAGCAGCGTCAGGTGGCTGCGCTGGTCGAGCGGGATCTCGAAGTTCGCAAGCACGAGCAGGCGCACCAGGCAGCCGGCGGCGAGCATGCGGGGAGCCCTACCTACCAGTTTTCCCGTGGGCCGGATGGCAAGCGTTATGCCACCGGGGGGGAGGTGGTCATCGACATGGGGACCATTCCCGGGGATCCCGCCGCGACCATCGCCAAGATGCAGCAGGTGCGTGCCGCTGCACTGGCTCCCGATGAACCATCGTCACAAGACCTGAGTGTGGCCCGTGCCGCCTCTGGCAAGGAGGCACAGGCCCGCAAGGATCTGATGACCCTCAGGCAGGAAACCACAGGCCCGCTCGGTGCTTATATGGACAATCGAAACCAGGTGATTGCCAGGCACTATCAGCAAGCGGTGAGGCCAGCCTCCCCGCATAGCCTGAGTCAGGACGTTTGATCCCGCTCCGTGCAGGCATGAAAAAGCCCCTTTCGGGGCTTTTTTGCATTCTGGGGACTTATTTCTTCAGTTTCGACAGGGCAGCCGCGAAGGCGTTGCCCATGGCACCCTCGGTCGGAGCGCTCTGACGGGGCGCCTGTTTCGGTCGGGCGTTGCCGGTGTGACGCGGCTCGGCCGGTTTGCGTGCAGGCTGGTCGGCTTTTTCATCCAGACGCATGGTCAGACTGATGCGTTTGCGCGGTACGTCGACTTCCAGCACCTTGACCCGGACGATGTCACCGGCCTTGACCACCTCGCGGGGATCCTTGACGAAGCGATCGGTGAGGGAAGAAATGTGCACCAGCCCGTCCTGATGGACGCCGATGTCGACGAAGGCACCGAAGTTGGTGACGTTGGTGACCACACCCTCCAGCACCATCTCGGGCACCAGATCGCTGATTTTCTCCACCCCTTCCTTGAAGGTGGCGGTCTTGAACTCGGGACGCGGGTCACGGCCCGGCTTGTCCAGCTCGCCAATGATGTCGGTGACGGTAGGCACCCCGAACTGCTCGTCGGTGTAGTCGGTGGGCTTGAGGGTGCGCAGCAGGCTGCTGTTGCCGAGCAGGCTGTCCACGGTCTGCTCCAGCTTGGCGAGGATCCGCTCCACCACCGGGTAGGATTCCGGGTGCACCGCCGAGCCGTCCAGCGGATTGCTGCCGCCGCGAATGCGCAGGAAGCCGGCGCATTGCTCGAAGGCTTTGGGTCCGAGTCGGCTCACTTTCAACAACTGCTGACGACTCTTGAAGGCGCCGTTTTCGTCCCGGTAGGCGACGATGTTCTGGGCCAGGGTCTGGGAGAGGCCGGAAACCCGATTCAGCAGGGCGACCGAGGCGGTATTCACATCCACCCCGACCGCGTTCACGCAATCCTCGACCACGGCATCGAGGCGGCGGGCCAGCTGGCTCTGGCCGACGTCGTGCTGGTACTGGCCGACACCTATGCTCTTGGGATCGATCTTGACCAGCTCGGCCAGCGGATCCTGCAGCCGGCGAGCGATGGAGACGGCGCCACGAATGGAGACGTCGAGATCCGGGAATTCTTGGGAGGCGAGCTCGGAGGCGGAGTAGACCGATGCCCCCGCCTCGCTCACCACGATTTTCTGCGCCTTGGCGGCCGGGTAGCGTTCGAACAGATCGCTCACCAGGCGGTCGGTCTCCCGCGAGGCGGTGCCGTTGCCGATGCTGATGAGCTCGACCTTGTGCTTCTGGCACAGCTCGCTCAGGGTCTTGAGACTCTGGTCAACCTGGCGCTTGGGTTCGAACGGATAGATGGTCGCGTGATCGACCAGCTTGCCGGTGGCATCGACCACCGCCACCTTGACGCCGGTACGGATGCCGGGATCCAGCCCCATGGTGCAACGCATGCCGGCCGGTGCCGCCATCAGCAGATCCTTGAGGTTCATGGCGAACACCTTGATCGCCTCCTCCTCTGCTGACTCGCGGATGCGACCGATCAGTTCGGTTTCCATCTGCAGGGACAGCTTGATCTTCCAGGTCCAGCTCACCACCCCTTGCAGCCACTTGTCGGCCGGGCGATTTTGCAGGTTGAGCTTGAGGTGATGGGCAATAATCCCCTCGCAAGGGCTGGTACCCTCATCCTCGCCGGTGACCAGCGCCAGGTTGAGGATCCCCTCGTTGCGGCCGCGCAACATGGCCAGCACCCGGTGGGAGGGGGCCTTGTGCAGGGGTTCGTCGTGTTCGAAGTAGTCCTTGAACTTGGCCCCTTCCTGCTCCTTGCCGGCCACCACGCGGGCACGCAGGGTGGCGTTCTGCCACAGGTAGTCCCGCAGCTTCTCAAGGAGATCGGCCTGCTCGGCGAAGCGCTCCATCAGGATGTAACGGGCACCGTCGAGGGCGGCCTTGCCGTCGGTGATCCCCTGCTCGGCATTGAGGAAGCGAACCGCCTCCTGTTCGGGATCCTTCATGGGGTCACCCAGCAGCAAATCCGCCAGTGGCTCCAGCCCCGCCTCGATGGCCATCTGTCCCTTGGTGCGGCGCTTGGGCTTGTAGGGGAGGTAGAGGTCTTCCAGACGGGTCTTGCTGTCGGCCTCGTTCAGCTCGCGGGCCAGCTCGGGGGTCAGTTTGCCCTGCTCTTCGATGGAGCGCAGGATCACCTGGCGGCGATCCGCCAGTTCGCGCAGGTAGCCGAGGCGGCTCTCCAGGGTACGCAGCTGGCTGTCGTCCAGACCGCCGGTCACCTCTTTGCGGTAACGGGCGATGAAGGGAACGGTCGCGCCTTCGTCCAGCAGGCGAACGGCTGCCTGCACCTGTTCCGGGCGGGCATTCAGCTCACCGGCGATCTGATGTTCTATTACGTGGCTTTGCATGGAGGGTCTCTTGGTCGGGTCCTGTCTAACTGGTCAGCGTGGGGCAATGTCGCCGAACAGGGGGTCTGTCCTGGCGATACTTTAGATACCTGCCAGGCCACTGCCGCGCGGGCCGGTTGGCGCCGCAAGGCGCCGGGTGTGAGCACTATATGGGGTCGGGCAGCGGGATGCCACCCCGGCAGAAATGACGTTTCTCATACCCGGTGGGCGGACATGCTCGGTCTCTCCTGGCCTTGTCAGCCGATTTGGCAGTGAGGGTCGGCCTGGCTTATTTGGGATAGCTGATCTCATTGATGTACCAGCAGGCGTCACCCACTGGCGTTTGAACCATGGCTTCATCGCCCACCTCTTTCTTGAGCAGGGCACGGGCCATGGGGGAGTCGATGGAGATGTAATCCTTGCGGCCGAAGATCTCGTCATAGCCGACGATGCGAAAGCGCTTGGTCTCACCCTCGTCGTTTTCCACCTCGACCCAGGCGCCGAAGAAGACCTTGCCCTCCTGGGAGGGGGAGTAGTCGACTATGGTCAGCTCTTCCAGGCACTTGCGCAGGTAGCGAACCCGGCGGTCGATCTCCCGCAGGCGTTTCTTGTTGTACTGGTAATCGGCATTCTCGCTGCGATCACCCAGGCTCGCCGCCCAGGCCACTTTTTTGGTGACATCGGGCCTCTCCTCCCGCCAGAGCATGTCGTGCTCCTGCCGGAGCCTGGTGTAGCCTTCACGGGTAATAAGTTTGGTTTTCATGGGGTTATCACTCCCTCGCCAATTGCATCCGGTTGCCCGGGATCTTAGTCATTGTCGCCGCGCTGTCGAGCAAAAAGCAGAGCTGGCCATCCATCCTTCCCGGCTCCGGGACCGAATGAGGGCAATAACCGGTAACATATTTATGCTTTGTGGTTGCAGGGGGCGGCTCTAGTATGAGGGGAGACAGAAAAGAGAGGTGGCAATGAGTCAGCAATACAAGGTCCTGGTGGTGGACGACGATCTGAAACTGCGTTCCTTGCTGGAGCGCTACCTCACCGAGCAGGGGTTTGTAGTGCGAGGTGTCGCCAACGGGGAGCAGGCCGATCGCCTGCTGACTCGTGAAAACTTCAGCCTGATGGTGCTTGATCTGATGCTGCCGGGGGAAGACGGCCTCTCCATCTGCCGCCGCCTGCGCGAGGCCGGCAACCAGATCCCTGTCTTGATGCTCACCGCCAAGGGGGACGAAGTGGATCGCATCGTCGGTCTGGAGATGGGGGCCGACGATTATCTGCCCAAGCCGTTCAACCCCCGTGAGCTGCTGGCCCGGATCCGCGCCGTGCTGCGCCGCCATACCGTGGAGCTGCCCGGCGCCCCTTCCGCGGCGGAGAAGATGGTGAGTTTCGGGGCCTACCAGCTCAATCTGGCGACCCGTGAACTGAGCCGTGATGGCGAACCGGTTGCCCTGACCAGCGGGGAGTTCGCCGTGCTCAAGGTGCTGGTGAGTCATCCTCGCGAACCGCTCTCCCGTGACAAGCTGATGAACCTGGCCCGTGGTCGCGAGTACACGGCCACCGAGCGCAGCATCGATGTGCAGGTCTCCCGCCTGCGCCGCTTGCTGGAACAGGACCCGGCCCAGCCCCGCTATCTGCAGACCGTCTGGGGTCTGGGGTATGTGTTCGTACCGGACGGTGAGAACGCATGAAGAAAGTGGGCAGCATGTTCTCCCGCATGCTCTGGTTTCTGGCTGCCGTGCTGGTGGTCTATCAAGTCGTCTCCTACGTTACCTTCTACAACTACCTGCTGGCGCCGACCGTCAAGCAGATCAGCCACCTGCTGGCAAACCAGGTCAAACTCATCTTTCCGGTGGACAACAACCAGCTGGCGCTCAGTGAAGATGCCGAGGCGCTGGTCTATGTGACCACTGGCAGCGACATCTATACCCAGAGCGAGGCGGAGCAGCACGGGCTGAATGATTCCAAGCCCTACACCTATCTGGAGCAGAGCATCAGCCGCGAATTGAAAGGGGATACCAGGGTCAGAGTTGAAATCCAGGATCACTACATCATCTGGATCCAGCCTCCCCAGGCAAGCCAGATGTGGGTGCGCATTCCCCTGACGGAAATTGAAGATGACGACATCGAACCGCTCATCCTCTATATGAGCGTCTTGCTGGTGGTGACCCTGTTTGCAGCCTGGCGTTTTGCCCGTCAGCTGGTGCGACCGCTGGAGGATCTGGAAGCGGGGGCCGTGGCGGTGGCGCGCGGCAACTTTCCCGATGCCCTGGGGGAGCAGGGCTCGCGGGAGGTGCGCCGCCTGACCCGCACTTTCAACCACATGTCGAGCTCCATCAAGGGGCTGATCGAGGAGCGCAACCTGATGATGGCCGGGGTATCCCACGATTTGCGCACCCCTCTCACCCGCATTCGTCTCGCAACCGAGATGATGTCCTCGGGGGATGAGTACCTCAAGGAGAGCATCAATGCGGACATCGATGAGTCGAACGGTATCATCGATCAGTTCATCGACTACATTCGCCCGAACGAGGGGCTCGATGCCCGACCCGTCGACCTGACCCAGCTCATTCACGATGCGTTGCTGATGCAGACCGATCAGGGACTGGAAGTGGAGCTGCTCCTGCCGGAGGAGGCGGTGCGTGTGGCCTGCCATCCCATCAGCATTCGCCGTATCCTCAACAATCTGTCGGGCAACTCCCTGCGCTATGGTGCGACTCGGTTGCAGGCCGAGCTCAGGGATGATGGCCACTGGGTGCGGCTGCGACTCTCCGACAATGGCCCGGGGATTGCAGAAGAGGACTACTCCCGGGTGCTCAAGCCCTTCACCCAGGGCAATGTGGCGCGCACCGGTGGCGGCAGCGGGCTGGGGCTGGCCATCGTTGCCAAGATAGTCTCCCAGCATCACGGCACCATTAGGTTGGGGCGCTCCGAACTGGGGGGCTTGCAGGTGGAGATCCGGCTACCCAAGAACCAGCCTCTGGAGTGGATGGATTGAAAGCAGGGCATATCGAGGGATACGCCCTTTGTCTGTCAGGGGTGGGGGTCGCTCACCTTGCGGTAGCGCTTGCCATATTTGAGTTGCTGGATAAGCAGGGCGGCGACGATGAGAACCAGCCCGATGGGGGTTGCCGGGTGAATGGTTTCGCCGATCAACAGGTTGAGCAGCACCAAAGAGGCAAACGGCGAGATGAAGATGAGGTTGCTGATGGGGGCCGTGTTGGTGGCGTGGCGCAGGGCCATCAGCCAGAGCACGAAACCGAAACCCATCTCGAACAGCCCCACATAGATGGCGCCAGCCCATCCCTGCCAGGCGGTCATGGCAAAGTCCGAGAGCAACCAGGTCGCCACGATGATGAAGGGCAGGCTGATGAGGAAGCCGAGCAGCAGGCTGACGACGGGGTCCCCCTGATTGCGGGTGTTGAGGATCCAGTAACCGGCCCAGATCAGGGTCGACACCAGCGCCAGCGTGACGCCGAGGGGGCTGTCGAACTGCAGACCGAACACGTCCCCCCTGGTGGCGATCACCAGGGCGCCGAAATAGCCGAGCACGATGGCGACGCCATCGCGGCGGCGCAGCTTTTGACCGAGGAAGGGAACGGCCAGCAGGCTGAGGGTGATGGCCCAGGTGTAGTTGAGAGTCTGTGCCTGCTGGGCGGGCAGCAGATCATATGCCTTGAACAGCAGCAGGTAATAGAGAAAGGGGTTCAGGACCCCGAGAGCGAGGTAGTAGAGGGGGCGACTCTTGATGTAGTCGAGCAGTAGTGGCAGTTTGCCCTGACAGGCCACAATGCACCCCAGGGTCAGGGTCGAGGTGCAGGCCGCGACCAGCAGCAGCTGTACCGGTTCAAAGTAGGCGAGGGAGATCTTGAAGGCGCTGGCCACCGTGGACCAGAGGGCGACGGCACAGAGCCCGTACTGGTAGGCTTTCTTCTGATTCTTGAGCATGGGATGGGTTCCGCAGACAGGGACGAGGGCGCAGTCTATCAGCCTGTTTGCAACATTGTCGTTACCCCTGCCAGGCAAGGGCTTGCCCAGCCGTTGGCGAGATCCATCTGTCACATAAAATTGCGCACAATCTGTCCGCCTTCACTTGCGTGAGTGGAAAAAATCCGTATAATCCTCTCCGCTTGCCCATGAGGCAGCCAGACGATATGTCTGCTTGCTAAGCTTCCCGTTTACGAGTTGCCAGCCATACAGTCCTCCCGATATGGGAGGAAACGTGAAAAATCACACCTCTGGCGGGAGTAATCCAGGTCGGGCGGTGTTGATTTATGTTCTTTTATCTATTGGAGCTCTGTCAATGCAGAACCAAAGAATCCGTATCCGCCTGAAGGCTTTTGATCATCGCCTGATCGATCAATCCACTGCGGAAATCGTTGAAACTGCTAAGCGCACTGGCGCGCAGGTTCGCGGTCCTATCCCGCTGCCGACTCGCAAAGAGCGTTTCACCGTTCTGATCTCCCCGCACGTCAACAAAGACGCGCGTGATCAGTACGAGATCCGCACTCACAAGCGTCTGGTAGACATCGTTGAACCGACTGACAAGACCGTTGACGCTCTGATGCGTCTGGATCTGGCAGCTGGTGTAGACGTCCAGATCAGCCTGGGTTAATTACGGAAAGAGGTTGATAACAATGACAATCGGTCTTGTAGGTCGCAAAGTGGGTATGACTCGCATCTTCACTGAAGATGGCGTTTCTATCCCGGTGACTGTTATCGAAGTTGAAGCTAACCGTGTAACTCAGGTCAAATCTGTAGAAACCGACGGCTACAACGCTATTCAGGTTACCACTGGCGCCAAGAAAGCCAGCCGCGTAACCAAGCCGGAAGCTGGCCACTTCGCCAAAGCTGGTGTAGAAGCCGGTCGCGGTCTGTGGGAATTCCGCCTGAACAACGGTGAAACTTTCACTGTTGGTAGCGAGCTGAAAGTAGATCTTCTCGCTGACGTTAAGCTGGTAGACGTTACCGGCACATCCAAGGGTAAAGGTTTTGCCGGTACTGTTAAGCGCTGGAACTTCCGTACCCAGGATATGACCCACGGTAAC
Organism: Aeromonas sp. QDB68; assembly: GCF_027707405.1. Lineage (NCBI taxonomy): Bacteria > Pseudomonadati > Pseudomonadota > Gammaproteobacteria > Aeromonadales > Aeromonadaceae > Aeromonas > Aeromonas sp. QDB68. Next base: position 33,560 of record NZ_JAPCIQ010000025.1, read on the forward strand.
TCCCTGTCCCACCGTGTACCTGGCTCCATCGGTCAAAACCAGACCCCGGGCCGTGTATTCAAGGGCAAGAAGATGGCTGGTCACATGGGTGCTGAGCGTGTAACGACTCAGAACCTGGAACTGGTTCGTGTTGACGCTGAACGCAACCTGCTGCTCATCAAAGGCGCAGTACCGGGTGCAACCAACGGCAACGTGATCGTTAAACCTGCCGTCAAAGCGTAACGTCTGAGGAGATAGTAATGGAATTGGTAATGAAAGACGCCAAGAGCGCTCTTGAAGTTTCCGAGACTACCTTCGGGCGCGAATTCAACGAAGCTCTGGTTCACCAGGTTGTCGTTGCATATGCCGCTGGTGCCCGTCAGGGTACTCGTGCGCAGCTGACTCGCTCTGAAGTGTCTGGTGGCGGCAAAAAGCCGTGGCGTCAGAAGGGTACTGGTCGTGCCCGTGCTGGCTCCATCCGTTCGCCCATCTGGCGTTCCGGTGGTGTGACCTTTGCTGCTAAGCCGCAAGATCACAGCCAGAAAGTAAACAAGAAGATGTACCGCGGCGCTATCCGTAGCATCCTGTCCGAGCTGGTACGTCAAGAGCGCCTGATCGTTGTTGAGAAGTTCGGCATCGAAGCGCCGAAGACCAAAGAACTGATCGCCAAGCTGAAAGAAATGGAACTGACTGACGTTCTGATCGTGACTGCTGAAGTCGATGAGAACCTGTTCCTGGCTGCTCGTAACCTGTACAAAGTTGACGTGCGTGACGTTGCCGGTATCGACCCGGTCAGCCTGATCGCTTTCGACAAGGTTCTGATGACTGCTGACGCAGTTAAGCAAATCGAGGAGATGCTGGCATGATCCGTGAAGAGCGTCTGCTGAAAGTTCTGAAGGCTCCGCACATCTCTGAAAAGAGCACCATGGTCGCAGAAAAGCAGAACACTATCGTGTTCAAAGTTGCTGTTGATGCCACCAAGGCGGAAGTCAAAGCTGCAGTTGCGAAACTGTTCGAGGTCGAAGTTGAGACCGTCCGTACCCTGAACATGAAGGGTAAGACCAAGCGCGCAGGTGCACGCGTAGGCCGTCGTTCCGATTGGAAAAAGGCTTATGTGACCCTGAAAGCTGGTCAGGACATCGACTTCATGGGCGCAGCCGAGTAAGAGGAGTTCTGAAAAATGGCAATCGTTAAGTGCAAGCCTACTTCTCCGGGCCGCCGCCACGTCGTCAAGATCGTCAACCAAGAGCTGTACAAGGGCAAGCCCTTCGCCGCTCTGCTGGACAGCAAAAGCAAGTCCGGTGGCCGTAACAACAACGGTCGTATCACCACTCGTCACATCGGTGGTGGTCACAAGCAACACTACCGTCTGATCGACTTCAAGCGCGACAAAGACGGCATTCCGGCCAAAGTTGAGCGTCTGGAATACGATCCTAACCGTACCGCAAACATCGCCCTGGTGCTGTATGCAGACGGTGAGCGTCGTTACATCCTGGCTCCGAAAGGCCTGAAAGCTGGTGATGCAATCGCCTCTGGTGCTGATGCTGCCATCAAGGTAGGTAACACCCTGCCGATGCGCAACATCCCGGTCGGTTCTACCGTTCACGCCGTAGAGATGAAGCCTGGTAAAGGTGCCCAGATGGCTCGTTCCGCTGGTACTTTCATCCAGATCCTGGCTCGTGAAGGTAACTATGTAACTCTGCGTCTGCGTTCCGGCGAAGTACGTAAAGTTCTGGCCGAGTGCCGCGCTACCATCGGTGAAGTGGGTAACTCCGAGCACATGCTGCGTCAACTGGGTAAAGCCGGTGCTAACCGCTGGCGTGGTATTCGTCCGACCGTTCGCGGTATGGCGATGAACCCGGTTGATCACCCGCACGGTGGTGGTGAGGGTCGTAACAAGGGCATGCAGCCTGTGTCCCCATGGGGCCAGAAGGCTAAGGGCTTCAAGACCCGTAAGAACAAGCGTACCGACAAGTACATCGTACGTCGTCGTAACAAGTAATTGTTAACATAGAGGAATCACCATGCCACGTTCTCTCAAGAAGGGTCCATTTATCGACCTGCACTTGCTGAAGAAGGTAGAGAAAGCGGTGGAAAGCGGGGATAAAAAGCCGGTTAAGACCTGGTCCCGTCGTTCAATGATCATCCCGAACATGATCGGTTTGACCATCGCTGTCCATAATGGTCGTCAGCACGTTCCGGTTTTCGTTACCGAAGAAATGATCGGTCACAAACTGGGTGAATTCGCACCGACTCGTACTTATCGCGGCCATGCTGCTGATAAGAAGGCTAAGAAGCGCTAAGGGATAAATGATGGAAGCTATCGCTAAACACCGTTATGCCCGTACTTCTGCCCAGAAAGCTCGTCTGGTAGCCGATCAAGTACGTGGTCTGTCCGTAGACAAGGCTCTGAACATCCTGACCTTCAGCCCGAAAAAGGCTGCTGTTCTGGTGAAGAAAGTGCTGGAATCTGCCATTGCCAACGCTGAGCACAACGAAGGTGCCGATATCGACACCCTGCGTGTTGCCACCATCATGGTAGACGAAGGTCCCTCCATGAAGCGCATCCGCCCGCGTGCCAAAGGTCGCGCGGATCGTATCCTCAAGCGTACCGCTCACATCACTGTAGTGGTATCCGACGCTAAGGCTGGGAGATAAGCAATGGGTCAGAAAGTACATCCTAATGGCATTCGCCTGGGTATTACCAAGCCTTGGAATTCTACCTGGTTCGCGAACACCAAAGACTTCGCTGACAACCTGTACAGCGATTTCCAAGTACGCCAGTTCCTGACCAAGGAGCTGAAAAACGCTTCCTTGTCCAAGATCACTATCGAGCGTCCGGCCAAGAGCATCCGTGTGACCATTCACACCGCTCGTCCGGGTGTCGTGATCGGCAAGAAAGGCGAAGACGTTGAAAAACTGCGCAAAGCTGTAGCCGCAATCGCTGGCGTGCCTGCTCAGATCAACATTTCCGAAGTCCGCAAGCCGGAGCTGGATGGCAAACTGGTTGCCGACAGCATCACTTCCCAGCTGGAGCGTCGCGTAATGTTCCGTCGTGCTATGAAGCGCGCCGTACAGAACGCCATGCGCCTGGGTGCCAAGGGCATCAAAGTGGAAGTTTCCGGCCGTCTGGGCGGCGCTGAAATCGCGCGTACCGAATGGTACCGTGAAGGTCGTGTGCCCCTGCACACCCTGCGCGCCGACATCGACTACGCAACTTCTGAAGCCCACACCACTTACGGTGTGATCGGCGTTAAAGTTTGGATCTTCAAGGGCGAAGTTCTGGGCGGTCTGGCTGCAGTCAATGCTGCCGCTGCTCAAGAGCAAGCTCCTGCGAAGCCCAAGCGTGACAACAAGCGCCGCGCTGCCAAGTAAGGAGATTCGGTAAATGTTGCAACCTAAGCGTACTAAATTCCGCAAGACCCACAAGGGTCGTAACCGCGGTCTGGCCAATGCCGGTAACGAAGTATCCTTCGGTACCTTTGGCCTGAAGGCGACATCTCGTGGTCAACTGACTGCTCGTCAAATCGAAGCAGCCCGTCGTGCCATGACCCGTCACGTTAAGCGTCAAGGCAAGATCTGGATCCGTGTGTTCCCGGACAAGCCCATCACCGAAAAGCCCCTCGAAGTTCGTATGGGTAAAGGTAAGGGTAACGTGGAATACTGGGTTTGCCCGATCCAGCCTGGCAAGGTTCTGTACGAGATGGATGGTGTACCTGAGGCTCTGGCGCGTGAAGCGTTTGCCCTGGCCGCAGCTAAGCTGTCTGTTCAGACCACTTTCGTAATTAAGACGGTGATGTGATGAAAGCCCAAGATCTGCGTCAAAAGAGCGTCGAAGAACTGAACCAGGAGCTGCTGGGTCTGCTGCGTGAGCAATTCAACATGCGCATGCAAGCTTCCACCGGCCAGCTGGCTCAGACTCACACTCTGAAACAAGTGCGTCGTGACGTCGCACGTATCAAGACTGTACTGACTGAGAAGGCAGGTGCGTAATGACTGACAAGATCCGTACTCTGCAAGGTCGTGTAATCAGCGACAAGATGGACAAGTCCATCACCGTCGCTATCGAGCGCAAGGTAAAGCACCCGATCTACGGTAAGATCATCAAGCGTACTACCAAGCTGCACGTGCATGACGAGAACAACGAGTGCAAGGCTGGCGATCTCGTGGAAATCCGCGAGTGCCGCCCGCTGTCCAAGACCAAGTCCTGGACCCTGGTTGCTGTCGTAGAAAAGGCCTAATTCGGTACTTTTTAGCCCAAACGGCCCCCCATCGGGGCCGTTTGTTTTTTAGGCTACCTTTTCAAAAATAGCTGTGTTATAGTTTCGCGCCTTTTGAAGGCAGCCAGATCCCATCAGGGATAAGAAGTAAACAAAGCGGAGCACTAAGATGATCCAGATGCAAAGTATGCTGGGTGTTGCCGACAACTCCGGCGCTCGCAGTGTAATGTGTATTAAGGTTCTGGGTGGTTCGCACCGCCGTTATGCCGGCATCGGCGACATCATCAAGGTTTCCATCAAGGAAGCCATTCCTCGCGGTAAAGTGAAGAAAGGTGATGTGTATAACGCGGTGGTCGTACGCACCCGTAAAGGCGTTCGTCGTCCGGACGGCTCTGTCATCCGTTTCGACAACAATGCGGCTGTGTTGCTTAACAACAACCAACAGCCAATCGGTACTCGTATTTTTGGCCCGGTGACCCGTGAACTCCGTAACGAGAAGTTCATGAAGATTGTGTCCCTGGCACCCGAAGTACTGTAAGGAGTCGAACGATGGCAGCTAAAATCCGTCGCGAAGACGAAGTAATTGTTCTTACCGGCAAAGACAAGGGCAAGCGTGGCAAAGTCACTCAAGTCCTGATTGCAAAAGGTAAGGTAATCGTGGAAGGCATCAACCAGGTGAAGAAACACCAAAAGCCGGTACCCGCACTGGGTCAGGCTGGCGGCATCGTCACCAAAGAAGCCCCCATCGATGTATCTAACGTCGCGCTGTTCAACTCTGCCACTGGCAAGGCTGACCGCGTTGGTTTCCGGATTGAAGACGGCAAGAAAGTCCGTTTCTTCAAATCCACCGGCGAACTTGTGAAGTAATTGGAGTTTAACGATGGCGAAACTGCATGATTACTACAAATCCGATGTAGTAAATGAACTGTCCAAGCAGTTCGGTTACAAGACTATCATGCAAGTCCCTCGGATCGAGAAAATCACCCTGAACATGGGTGTTGGTGAAGCGATCTCTGACAAGAAGTTGCTGGAAAATGCTGCTGCCGATATGGCTGCCATTTCCGGTCAGAAGCCGCTGATCACCAAAGCACGCAAATCTGTTGCGGGCTTCAAGATTCGTGAAGGCTACCCGATAGGTTGTAAAGTAACCCTGCGTGGCGAGCGTATGTGGGAGTTCCTGGAACGGCTGATTTGCATCTCCGTACCGCGTATCCGTGACTTCCGTGGTCTGAACGCCAAGGCGTTCGATGGCCGTGGTAACTACTCCATGGGCGTGCGTGAGCAAATCATCTTCCCGGAAATCGACTATGACAAGGTCGATCGCGTCCGTGGTCTGGATATCACCATCACCACTTCCGCGAATACCGACGAAGAAGGCCGTGCTCTGCTGGCTGCCTTTAACTTCCCATTCCGCAAGTAAGGTTAGGGTTATGGCTAAAACATCCATGAAAGCACGTGAAGCAAAGCGTGCGAAGCTGGCAGCCAAGTTCGCGACCAAGCGTACCGAGCTGAAAGCTATCATCGTTGATATGAACGCTTCTGAAGAAGCGCGTTGGGATGCTGTCTTGCAACTGCAACAGCTGCCCCGTGATTCCAGTCCGTCCCGCCAGCGTAACCGTTGCAACATCACTGGTCGTCCGCACGGTTTCCTGCGGAAGTTTGGCCTCTCTCGCATCAAGGTGCGTGAGCATGCCATGAAGGGCGAAATTCCGGGCCTCAAAAAGGCCTCTTGGTAAGAATCTCGGGAGTTAGACTATGAGCATGCAAGATCCGATCGCGGATATGCTGACCCGCATCCGTAACGGTCAGGCGGCGAGCAAAGTTGCGGTTTCCATGCCTTCTTCCAAGCTGAAAGTGGCTATCGCCAAAGTGCTGAAAGAAGAAGGTTACATCGCTGGCTACAACGTAGCTGGTGACGTGAAACCGGAACTGGAAATCGAACTGAAGTATTTCCAGGGCAAGCCGGTTGTAGAACTGATCCAACGCGTGAGCCGTCCCGGCCTGCGTATTTACAAGCGCACTACTGATCTGCCGAAAGTCATGGGCGGTCTCGGTGTTGCTATCGTGTCCACGTCTAAAGGTGTGATGACCGACCGTGCTGCCCGCAAGGCAAGCATGGGTGGTGAGATCATCTGCTACGTCGCTTAATAGGAGGTCGGAAATGTCTCGCGTTGCTAAGGCACCCGTCACTATTCCTGCTGGCGTAGAGGTGACTCTGAACGGCCAAGAACTGTCCATCAAAGGTGGCAAGGGTTCCCTGGTTCGTTCCATCCACGCCGGTGTAGAAGTGACCAAAGAAGACAATGTACTGAAGTTCGCCCCGCGCGATGGCATCGCTGGTGCTGACGCTCAGGCCGGTACTGCCCGTGCATTGGTCAACAACATGGTAGTCGGTGTTACCCAAGGCTTCGAGCGCAAGCTGCAGCTGGTTGGTGTAGGTTACAAAGCCTCCATCAAGGGCAATGCTGTTGCGCTGGCACTGGGCTTCTCTCACCCGGTAGAGCATGCGCTGCCGGCTGGTGTCACCGCTGAATGTCCGTCCGCCACCGAGATCGTTCTGCGTGGTGTGGACAAGCAGCTGGTTGGCCAAGTCGCCGCCGATATCCGTGCTTACCGCGCTCCGGAGCCCTACAAGGGCAAGGGTGTACGCTATGCCAACGAGCAAGTGCGTACTAAAGAAGCTAAGAAGAAGTAAGGTAACACTATGGACAAGAAAGCAGCTCGTCTCCGTCGTGCTACTCGTGCTCGGAAAAAGATGCAGGAACTGGGAGCTACCCGTCTGGTTGTTCACCGTACCCCGCGTCATATCTATGCGCAGGTTATTGCAGCCAACGGTTCCGAAGTTCTGGCCTCTGCTTCCACAGTAGAGAAAGCCATCAGTGAAGCTCTGAAATACACCGGTAACGCAGATGCTGCTACCGCTGTAGGTAAGGCTATCGCTGAGCGTGCTATTGCCAAAGGCGTTCAGAACGTATCTTTCGATCGTTCCGGTTTCAAGTATCACGGTCGTGTAGCCGCTCTGGCTGCCGCTGCTCGTGACGCTGGTCTTCAGTTCTAAGCTAGGAGTCGAAGATGGCTAAAGTCGAATCTCAAGCCGGCGAACTGCAAGAAAAGCTCATTGCAGTAAACCGTGTTTCGAAAACTGTTAAAGGTGGTCGTATCATGTCCTTCACCGCGTTGACCGTGGTGGGTGATGGTAACGGCCGTGTAGGTTACGGTTACGGTAAGGCCCGTGAAGTTCCGGCCGCCATTCAAAAGGCGATGGAACAGGCTAAGCGTAACCTGAACAAGGTTGAGCTGAACAACGGCACCCTGCACCACCCGGTGCGTGGCGTTCACTCTGGTTCCACCGTGTTCATGAAGCCGGCCTCCCAAGGTACTGGTATCATTGCAGGCGGCGCCATGCGTGCCGTACTGGAAGTTGCTGGTATCCACAACGTGCTGGCCAAGACCTACGGTTCCACCAACCCAATCAACGTTGTTCGCGCAACTGTCGACGCTCTGGTTCACGGTCAATCACCGGAACAGATCGCGGCCAAGCGTGGTCTGCGCGTTGAAGAAATTCTGGGGTAATGCGACATGGCTAACACTGTAAAAGTAACTCAAACTCGCAGCTCTATCGGCCGTCTGCCAAAGCACAAGGCGACTCTGCGTGGTCTGGGTCTGCGTCGCATTGGTCACACCGTTGAGCTGGAAGATACTCCCTGCGTACGCGGCATGATCAACCAGGTTTATTACATGGTTAAGGTGGAGGGCTAAGCATGCGTCTGAATACTCTGTCTCCGGCCGCTGGCTCCAAGCGCGTCAAGCACCGTCCGGGCCGTGGTATCGGTTCTGGTCTGGGCAAGACCGGTGGTCGTGGTGTTAAAGGTCAGACCTCTCGTTCCGGTGGCGGCAAGGTCCGCAACGGTTTCGAAGGCGGCCAGATGCCTTTGAAAATCCGTCTGCCGAAGTTCGGTTTCTTCTCTCGCAAATCTTTGGTTTCTGCCGAAGTGCGCCTGAACGAAATCGCCCTGGTAGAAGGTGATGTGGTCGACGTGAGCACTCTGAAGCAAGCCGGTGTTATTACCAAAAACATCGTGTTCGCTAAAGTTGTTCTGTCTGGCAACATTGACCGTGCTGTGACCGTTCGTGGTCTGTCCGTCACCAAGGGTGCACGTGCAGCCATCGAGGCCGCTGGCGGTAAAATCGAGGAATAATCAGTACAATGGCTAAGAAACCAGGATTGGATGTTAAAGCACAAGGTGGTCTGAGCGAACTGAAGAGCCGTCTGCTCTTCGTTCTCGGGGCAATTATCGTGTTCCGTGCAGGCTCTTATGTGCCGATCCCTGGTATTGACGCCGCCGTACTGGCCGAGTTGTTCCAACAACAGAAGGGCACCATCATTGAGATGTTCAACATGTTCAGTGGTGGTGCACTCTCGCGTGCTTCTATTCTTGCACTGGGGATCATGCCGTACATTTCGGCGTCGATTATTATCCAGCTGCTGACTGTGGTTCACCCTGCTCTTGCTGAACTCAAGAAAGAAGGTGAATCCGGCCGTCGCAAGATTAGCCAATATACCCGTTGGGGCACGCTGGTTTTGGGAACGTTCCAGGCCATTGGTATTGCAACAGGTCTGCCGAATATGATGCAAGGACTCGTGACTCATCCGGGTTTGGGCTTCTATTTCACAGCCGTTGTGAGTCTGGTCACCGGTACCATGTTCTTGATGTGGTTGGGTGAACAGATTACCGAGCGTGGGATTGGTAATGGTATCTCGTTGATTATCTTCACAGGTATCGTCGCCGGTCTGCCTCATGCCATTGGCGCTACGGCCGAACAGGCACGTCAAGGGGAATTGCACATCCTGCTGTTGTTGTTGCTGGGCTTGATTGTTTTCGCTGTGACTTACTTTGTGGTGTTCGTGGAGCGTGGTCAGCGTCGTATCGTCGTTAACTATGCCAAGCGTCAACAAGGCCGCCAGGTATTCGCTGCGCAAAGCACACACCTGCCGTTGAAAGTGAATATGGCCGGTGTGATTCCTGCGATTTTCGCATCCAGCATCATCCTCTTCCCGGGTACCATTACCTCCTGGTTTGGTCAGGGCGAGGGCAAGATCGCTGACATTCTGCAACAGGTCTCTATGGTCCTGCAGCCGGGTCAGCCCTTGTACGAGATGCTCTATGCAGCAGCCATTATCTTCTTCTGCTTCTTCTATACCGCGCTGGTGTTCAACCCCCGCGAGACAGCAGATAACCTGAAGAAGAGTGGAGCCTTTATCCCGGGGATCCGCCCGGGCGAGCAGACAGCACGTTACATCGATAAGGTTATGACTCGCCTGACATTGGCAGGTGCGCTCTATATTACCTTTATCTGTCTGGTACCCCAGTTCCTGATGACTGCCTGGAACGTACAGTTCTACTTCGGTGGCACCTCGCTGCTGATTATCGTGGTAGTTATCATGGACTTCATGGCTCAGGTTCAGACCCATATGATGTCTCATCAATATGGCGACGTCCTGAGGAAGGCCAACCTGAAGGGCTACGGCCGCTAAAGGTCGGCGTAGTTACGGAGTTAAGCAATGAAAGTTCGTGCTTCCGTTAAGGCAATCTGCCGTAACTGCAAAATCATCAAGCGTCACGGTGTGGTGCGTGTGATTTGCAGCGAGCCAAAGCATAAACAGCGCCAAGGCTAATTTTTTACGGTTAGTACTTGCAACAAATAGTTGTGCTGGCTAATATAGCCAGCCAACTTTTGTTGTGTATTGGTTGACCGCCACGTATCCGCTCACGGGCTTTGTGGTGGTCGTTATCTACTATATGTAGGAGTGAATAGTGGCCCGTATCGCTGGCATTAACATTCCTGACCATAAACATGCAGTCATTGCGTTGACTGCTATTTATGGCGTCGGTCGTACCCGCTCCAAGGCCATCTGTGCCGCAGCCGGTATCGCTGAGAATGTGAAAATTAAAGACCTGGACGAAGCTCAGATCGAGAGTCTGCGTGAACAAGTAGGTAAATTCACCGTCGAAGGTGACCTGCGTCGTCAGATTTCCATGAACATCAAGCGATTGATGGATCTGGGTTGCTACCGTGGTTTGCGTCACCGTCGTAGCCTGCCTGTTCGTGGTCAACGTACCAAGACCAACGCTCGTACCCGTAAGGGTCCGCGCAAGGCTATCAAGAAGTAACGGGAAGGTAGAAAATGGCTAAAACTCCGACTCGTGCTCGCAAGCGCGTTAAAAAGCAAGTGAGCGACGGTATTGCGCACGTTCATGCATCTTTCAACAACACAATCGTGACCATTACTGACCGTCAGGGCAATGCTCTGTCTTGGGCTACCTCTGGTGGCTCCGGTTTCCGTGGTTCCCGTAAGTCCACTCCGTTTGCTGCCCAGGTAGCTGCTGAGCGTGCTGGTGAGATCGCCAAAGAATACGGCGTGAAGAACCTGGAAGTCATGGTCAAAGGTCCGGGTCCCGGTCGTGAGTCTTCCATCCGCGCTCTGAACGCGGCTGGTTTCCGCATCACTAACATTACTGATGTGACTCCGATCCCGCACAACGGTTGTCGTCCTCCCAAGAAGCGCCGCGTGTAACGCTGTAGCTACTTGGTCTAGGATTGTTGGAGAAAGAAGATGGCAAGATATATCGGTCCTAAGCTTAAGCTTAGCCGTCGTGAGGGCACCGACCTCTTCCTGAAGTCTGGTGTTCGTGCGATTGATTCTAAGTGCAAGATTGACACCGTTCCTGGTCAACACGGTGCGCGTAAAGCGCGTCTGTCCGACTACGGTGTGCAACTGCGCGAGAAACAAAAAGTACGTCGTATCTACGGCGTATTGGAAAAACAGTTCCGCAACTACTACCGCGACGCTGCCCGTCAAAAGGGTAACACCGGTGAAAACCTGTTGCAGCTGCTGGAAGGTCGTCTGGACAACGTCGTCTACCGCATGGGCTTCGGCGCCACTCGTGCTGAATCTCGTCAGCTGGTGAGCCACAAAGCCATCATGGTAAACGGCCGCGTTGTGAATGTTCCTTCTTTCCAGGTATCCCCTGAGGACGTGATCTGCGTTCGCGAGAAGGCTAAGAAGCAAGCGCGTATCAAAGCTTCCCTGGAAGTTGCTGGTCAGCGCGAGAAGCCGACTTGGGTAGAGGTTGACGCTGCTAAGATGGAAGGTGCCTTCAAGCGCCTGCCGGAGCGTTCCGACCTGTCTGCCGACATTAACGAACAGCTGATCGTCGAGCTTTACTCCAAGTAAAGCTAGCTTCTAAAGAGAGGACACAATGCTGGGTTCTGTAACAGATTTTCTTAAACCGCGGCTAGTTGACATCGAGCAAGTTAGCCCGACTCACGCGAAAGTGACTCTCGAGCCGCTTGAGCGTGGCTTTGGCCACACGTTGGGCAATGCCCTGCGTCGTATTTTGCTGTCATCTATGCCCGGTTGTGCGGTTACTGAAGTCGAGATCGACGGAGTACTGCACGAGTACAGCAGCAAAGAAGGTGTACAGGAAGACATTCTTGAAATCCTGCTCAACCTGAAAGGTATCGCTGTGAAGCTGGAAGGCAAGGACGAGGTAACTCTGTCCCTGACCAAGTCTGGAACAGGCCCCGTTACCGCTGGTGATATCACTCACGGTGATGAAGTCGAGATCGTAAACCCGGAGCACGTAATCTGCCACCTGACTGGTGCCAATGCTGAGATCAGCATGCGCCTGAAAGTTCAGCGCGGTCGTGGTTATGTGCCTGCTTCTGCTCGTGTTCACAACGATGATGAAGAGCGTCCTATCGGTCGCCTGCTGCTGGACTCCGCGTTCAGCCCCATCGTTCGCATCGCCTACAATGTCGAGGCGGCACGTGTGGAACAGCGCACCGACTTGGACAAGCTGGTTATCGACATGGAGACCAATGGTACTCTGGATCCGGAAGAAGCCATCCGTCGTTCCGCCACTATTCTGGCAGAGCAACTGGAAGCCTTCGTGGATCTGCGCGATGTCAGCGTGCCCGAGAAGAAAGAAGAGAAACCCGAGTTTGATCCGATTCTGTTGCGTCCTGTCGATGATTTGGAGCTGACAGTTCGTTCAGCGAACTGTCTGAAGGCAGAAGCTATCCACTATATTGGTGATCTGGTACAGCGTACCGAAGTTGAGTTGCTTAAGACTCCTAACCTCGGTAAGAAGTCCCTGACTGAGATCAAGGACGTGTTGGCCTCCCGTGGTCTGTCTCTTGGCATGCGCCTTGAGAACTGGCCGCCCGCCAGCATCGCTGACGAGTAATCCAGATTACGGGTTTCACAGATTTAGTTAGAAGGATAAGGTCATGCGCCATCGTTTGAGTGGTCGTCAACTGAACCGGAACAGCAGCCATCGTCAGGCTATGTTCCGCAACATGGCCAGCTCCCTGGTTCGTCATGAGATCATCAAGACGACTCTGCCTAAGGCAAAAGAGCTGCGTCGTGTAGTTGAACCGCTGATCACCCTTGCCAAGACTGATAGCGTTGCTAATCGTCGCCTGGCATTTGCCCGTACTCGCGATAACGCGATCGTGGCTAAGCTGTTCAATGAACTGGGCCCGCGCTACCTGGAGCGCGCCGGCGGTTATACTCGCATTCTGAAATGCGGTTTCCGTGCTGGCGACAACGCTCCTATGGCTTACATTGAGCTGGTAGACCGCCCGGCAGCTGCTGAAGCAGCTGCTGAGTGATAAAAGAAAAAGCCGGGCTTGTCCCGGCTTTTCTTTTAGTGGATTTTGATACTGCCTCTACTGCCTCTACTGCCTCTACTGCCTCTACTGCCTCTACTGCCTCTACTGCCTCTACTGCCTCTACTGCCTCTACTGCCTCTACTGCCTCTACTGCCTCTACTGCCTCTACTGCCTCTACTGCCTCTACTGCCTCTACTGCCTCTACTGCCTCGTTTTGTAAGTGAGAGATGATTTTTCAATAGTCTCTATATTTAAGTCGTTTATCTCTGCCTAAACGACAGGGGTTCTGTTGCATAGCCCAGAGTAGGGCAATGTCATCGTTCATTTGTCGTATAAGTAGGCCATGAGTCATGGAGTGTGGCGGCTATAGTGCCGTTGAGGGCTTGTTTCTGTGGATAAGTTTGTATAAAAGCTGTGCCTGGATATGAATAACTAAAAAAGTGCCGATTTCTGCAATTTTATTGCAGAGGAGGGGTTGCCAGAACGAATTCGCTCCCTATAATGCGCCTCCATCGACAGGGCAAGCGGCAACGCAAACAAGCCGGTCGGTAGCCTCGAAAAGCCTCGTAAAATAAGGCTTGACTCGAGAAGGCGGTTGAGTAGAATGCCACTCCCGCAGCAGCCAAAAGCTGCGTCGCTCTTTAACAATTTGAATCAAGCAATCTGTGTGGGCACTCACAGCATCGAGCATCAAAAACAATTTTTGATTTTCAATGTCTGATGAAGTGACCAAAGCAACGAAAGTTGCAGCAGTTAATTCAGCAATTCATTGAGCCGCTTTTCGAAGCAACCAAACTTAAATTGAAGAGTTTGATCATGGCTCAGATTGAACGCTGGCGGCAGGCCTAACACATGCAAGTCGA
>NZ_JAPCIQ010000026.1:0-46213 GCF_027707405.1 Aeromonas sp. QDB68
GGAGGTCACATGGAAGATCAGATCCTGGAAAACGGGAATGGTTCCGTTCAGGGCGCTACTTGTGTATAAGAGTCAGATGCCAAGGTTTTCGTGTTTGAGGCACTACGCACTGCGCAAATGACGCGGCGGCCAAATGCCAAGCAAGATGAAGCAGGGCATTTCTTGCCGAATAAAGCCAAACAAAAGGCAGGGCTAAATAAAGCCATTTTGCATTCCGGTTGGCACATGCTAGAAAGTTTCACCAAGTACAAAGCCTACCAAGCAGGAAAGGCGTTTTTTAAAATATCCGCTTCTTACACCAGTCAGGAATGTGCCGTGTGCGGCTACATTCACCCCGCTAACCGCATATCACAGAGTCTTTTTGTGTGCGGCAAGTGCGGCAATACTGACAATGCAGATCACAACGCATCTCTGGTAATAAAAAAGCGGGCTATTACGTTAATTTTGGACTCTGGAACGGAGTTATCAGCAGCGGATGTGTTAACAGCCGCCGCCGATATTGGGCGTGGAGGGAAACGTAAGGCTGGCAGGGTCAAAAGCTCAGTCAGCAGCTCCCAGCGAAGCGTCAAAAAAGAAAAGGGTGCGACTGCTGGTTGCGCTCTTGGAAGCTCGCTGCTTTAGCTGCGAGTAGTTCACGAGCCACACGAGCACAGCGCCTATCAGCAAGAACCCGCAGATTATGCCAGCCCTTTGGCCGAATCGGCAGCCGTTTCAGAAATCGGCTCTACGAACCCCTCTAGCTCTCCGTTCTTATCGTACACAGGGATCTTCATTCATCACCTCACTGCGTTCAGTTGATAGCTCAGGCGTTGGCCTCACCCTTACCGGCGTCGCGGGTGAACCTTGCTAACAGCGCCATCGCATGGCTTTCGCCTTTGAAGTGGCCCTTGTTGGCGAGCGTCACATAGAGCAGCAATTCGACGGCGCGGCAGGCGAACGGCGGCGGGGGTTGGTAACCTCTTTCCCATTTGGAATACGTGTTGCAGGCAACGCCGAGCAGATCGGCCATTTGATGTTGGCTCAACTTCTGATCTGGCCGCAGGTGGGCGATGAAGAGTCGCACCTGGAGGAAATCATTGGCGTTGAGCGGGGATGGTTTGCCCTCTATCCATGGGGTGGCGTGGGGGGCGCGGGCTGTCACGGCAGTTACCGGAAGGCGGCGAAGCTGGGGGTCGGCTTGCCAGCGTCCTTGGTGGACGCCGAGACGGATGTGCGGGCCAGCATCGCCGGGATCGGCATGGTGGGCACGGCTCGCTCGTCACTCAGGGCGGCGAACTGCACCGGCTCAGCCGGTTGCGTGAACTGCACCCGGGCGGGGGTGAAGCCGTACTGCTTCTTGAGGCGGTTGTAGTGGCCCAGGAATCGCTGCAAGTAGACGCTGCGCTTGCTCGGGGTGACGGAGTGATAGTCGCCCACCCCCTCCCAGATGACCCCGCCCCGGTTGCGGATCTTGGATTTGAGGAACCAGGTACCCACCATGATGTTCACGCACGGGTTGTAGGTGATGTGCCGCCAGGTGAGGAACGGGTACTCCTTGTTGATGATCTTGAGGTTGATGGTGTTGATCTGCATCGGCCCCAGATCGAATGAGCCGTTGGTGTTGCGCGACATGGTCCCTACCTGTCCTCCCTCCACTTTGAGGATGGAGCGGATCACCAGCTCCGGTACGCCGTAGGTGCGCGAGGCGGTAGCCACACACTGAGAAACGACAGGCTCGGGAATGGGGTAGGGGGGCGGGGCAACGGCGGGCATCGGTCATTCTCCCTGATTGATAGTGTCAACTGGGTACATTTTAAAGTCCGGCGAGGCGATGATCACGCTGTTCTCATTGAGCACAATGCCGTTGTTGGCCCGTAACCGCTCAATGAGGATGCGCTGCGCCTCGACAGGGTCTTTGGCCGTCATCGCCTTGGCGGCGATCTCCTCTGGCGTGCTGTAGTAGATCATCGGGGCGTCCTTGATCTCGTAGTAGGACATCGTGAACAGCTTGAACCCAAGCAGCACCGCTGCCCCCAGGTTGATCACGCACAGCGTTACCAGCACCGGCACCAGTTTTGACTCCTTGGTGGCGGGGGCGGGGGCGGAGGCCTCCGGTGAAGACTCGGGCCCAGCGAACGGGTGGGGGCTGAACATATCGGGCTCGAAGTCATCCTCCGGCTTCTCTTGCTCAACCACCTTATCCTTCTGCTCATCCTCCTTCCCAATGGTCGACGGCTCTGGCTGTCCTGCGGGGACATCACCATGGGCGTTAAACGGCGGCAATTCACGATCGTTGCTCATAGACTCACTCCACTACCGGCAAGCTCATGCCTTTTTCGAGGAAAAAGGTCACGGGGGTACCGGGGCTGATCTCGATGACCGGCCATTGTTGTTCGGCGATGGAGATGGCGTACTGGGCCAGACGGTCTGCACCACCCGAGAGACCACCCATCGCACCGGACTTGCCAACATCGGTCATGTCGGGTGTTTGGAAGGTGGTTGTTTCACCCGGATTCTGGTCGAGCGTCGGGATGGCCTGGGGCTTTGTCGCTTCGGCCACAGCTGACAAGAACGACGCACCGAAGGTGGCGATCAGCGCCTTGCCTGCACGGGACACCACTGTACCTCGGATCCCGTTACGACCGTCGTAGTCCGACACCGCATAGCCGATCATCCCCGTTTCCAGCGACTCGCCCCGCTCGTTGATACAGCTCATAGTCACCGAGCGGATATAGACACGTTCAGAGGCCAGATCCCCGGTCACAGATCCAATCACAAAGCAGTCTGCGAGATCCGCATTGTAGGAGTTGGGCATCAGCACATCGAGCTTGACCCGGATGGTGGTGGGCAGGGGGGACGCATTCTTACTCAACGCGGTAGGCGCGTCCACGCCATTCAGCATCACGCCTGAAATGATGGAACCAGCAGGGATGTAGGTTTTGGCTTTCTGCTTAACCATGTCCCGCTTTTTCTTTTCAATTTCAGGGTTCTTCGGGTTTTTTTCGATGGCCGCCTGTTGTGCAGAGCTCGGCTTCACCTTTCCGCTGGGATCGCGTTCGACGTACTGGACGACAATGGGCGTCTCCTCAACTTCACCGGTCTTCTTGATGTTGGTGATGGAGGTCTGGCTGACCGTGCGGATCATACCGTTGGTTTCGCGTCCGCGTGCCCGAGAGACGTTCTGGTACTGCGGGGTGAGGGCCGCGCCGGGGCCTTGCACGACAGGGCCAGATCCGCCATTTTCGCCGGTCACGCCGGTTTCTCTGGCCCGAGTAATGCGCGGGTCATTGATGTTGGCATTGATCTGCTGGTTGTTGCGGGTCAGGACGCTGATCACCTGGTTCTGATCGGCCACCTGGCGCTGCAACTCGGTCATCTTCTGCAAGACCTTATCCAGGTCTTTCTTCTGGCCTTCACTCATGCGCTGGGTGTCGCGCTTGATGTTCATCAGCTCCTTCTTCTGCTGGTCGTAGGTGGCTTGGGCCATGTCGGTGTCCACCTTCTCCAGTGCGCCGGTATCGAACACATTCGACTCGACTAGATCACGGCGAACCTTCTTGGCGACGGGGGCCTCTTCATTCCAGTTCAGCGCCGTTTGTGCAACGGCCAGCACAGTGATGAAGGTCACCCCCATCAGGCCCATCCGTACCGGCTTTTTCTTCAATAATTCCTGAATTCGGCTCATCTGGTGCCCCTCACTTGACGGCGGATGTGGTTGGCATGAATGGTTTTCCACCTGCAACCTGGCGATAGCCATTCAAGCCAAAGGTGCCGTTGTTATCCAAGCGGGGTCGGGTCTGCATCTGTTGCTGCTTCTTGGACCAGTTCTTGTCCCGCACGATATAGACCTCCGTGCTGGCACCTGGTCGCAAGGCTGCCGCATCCATCACGCCGACGGCCAAGGCGTCCCGGCTCAGGCACATTTCCTCTTTGATGTTCGATTCATAGGTCGTGTTATTACTCACCAAGACCACATCAATGTACTCACGGGCCCCGACCATCCTCTGTCCGAGTTTGTTGGTGAGCCCCTGGAACTTGCAGGGCACCTTGTAACCTCTGGGCACTTCGGAGAGGTCATCGGCCAGCGTGAAACCGGCGGGCACCTGGCCTAATGCCGTGGTACGCAGGATCTCTTTGATGCGTTCGGTGTGACGGTCAGAACGCACGATCTCTTCTTCCTCCGAGATCGCCTTATCGACCATCTCGGCCTCGCGGTTCTTGCGCTGGTACTGATAGGCGTCGTTGAGCATGTCGCCTGACATCGGAATGCGGACCTTCACCAGTGCCGGGGGGACATCGACTGGCACAGCGGTCAGGTTGATGGCGCTGTTGGGGACACCCTGCTCCATCAGGATGAGACCCACGGCTTCTGATTTGTTGATGGTCAGGTAGAGCACGCCGCCATCGACTTCCAGCACGGCGGCCTCGTCGGAGGTTTTGACGGACACGTTTTTAAAATTGGTCTCGATCCGGTTCATCAGCCCGAGCGAAACGGGCACCATGACGTTGCCAGACGGGCGCACAGTCAGGGTTTGCGTCGGTGAGTATTTGGACTTCACCATTTCCGCCCAAACGTCATTGGCGCTTTCCCCGAGCTCAAGGTTCTGCGGGGAGTTTGACGATGGACTCACCTTGCCCTGCTCCCGTTGCGTCATTTGCAGCAACAGCTTTTGTTCTTCCGGCATGGCGGGCACGTTGACCGGCAGGGGAGTAGAAGTCGGCGTGCCCAGGCTATCGGAGATGATCCCGCCCACGGTCTGAACCGGATTATCTGCGGCGAGCTTTTCCGGGTGGGCGACTTCCAAGGGCAGCGGGCTCTCTGCGTGAGCCAGCGAACCCAGCAGCAGCGCGATGGTTAGAGAAAGGGGGGCGATACGCATCAATGCTGCTCCTTAGTGGGCTTGGCTTGCTGAACTTTACTGCTCGATTTCTTGGGTGGCTCGATCACCATCCCTTCTTCTGTCACGCCGTTCGCCCGATCAAAGCGCGGCAGACCATCGTACTGGTCGATGTGGGTGACCACGGGCATCCCCAACTCGTTGAGCCTGATGATGAACTCGAACGTCCAGCGGCGGCGATCTGCGGAGTCTTCGGTGGCGGAGGTGGCTTGTTTATTCGAGGAGGCGAGCTGCGTGGTCTTGTAGCCCCAGACCCAGACCATGCGGGTACTGGCTTCGTACTTGAGATCCTGCACCTCAAAACTCTGGGTGAGGTTGGACATACGCATCATGTCGACAATCCGGCGGATGTCACGCTCCTTCTCCAGCTGTAGGTTGGTGGAGAGCATGGCGACCACCTGTTTACTGACAAACTCGACGTTGCGCGGGTTGATGTTGCCGATCATGTGGGCCAGATACAGGGCCCAGCTTTCCTGCCACTCCTTGTTGGGCAGGCCGTCTTCGATACGAATTTCACCGGTGAGGACGGGGGGTTTGATCACCACGGTCGGCTTTTGGTTCAGCTGTGACCACAAGCTCATCATCAGCAGCAGCACCAGGCCTACGTTGGAGACCAGCAGGAAGTTGGTCTTGACCATCGCGGCTGACCAGGAGGTGTGGGAGCCGTGCTCACGGTCCTCGCCGGACAGGGTGTAGGAACGAGGGGCGAAAGGTACGTCGGGCTCTACGGTGAGGGTGGCAGCCCCCCCAGCGGCATCAGGGCCGACAGTCGGTTCGTCGCGCTCCTGCTTCTGGCTTGGCATCTTCCGATTGAACAAAGCTTTGAAAAAATTGCCGATGGGGTCTGACATATGACATCCAAAGTTGGCTATGAAACTGTCCTGTCAGGATAGCTAACTGCGGATTACAGTCAACGATAAAATGCCGCTAACTATCCTATTGGGTTATGTTCTGACGCTCACGAATCAAGTTGAGCGATAAAGTTCTCAACATCATCGACGTTGATTGGGCGTCGCGGGAGAAGGCTGGTGCCTGCTCCAGCCTGAGTCGTGCCCTTGCCCAGATCGCCGCAACCGCGCAGCCGAAGGTCTGCCATGGCTACGTCATAGCCTTGGGTGCAACTGGTCAGGATCGCCATCCGCTTGAGAGTGGTGGGAGACGCCGGGGTAGGCAGGTAGAGGTCAAAATAGCCATGGCCACCGGCCCGCACGAGGCGGCCCCGCAGTTGGTGCAACTGGACGGCACCGAGGCGGTCGGCGTGATAGACGATCACATGGTTAAGTCCATAGAGCGAGATGCCGGTCTCGACAATGCTGGTGGCGATGAGGATGTGGGCCTCGCGGCTCTTCATGGCCTCCAGTGCGGCTTCGTTCTCTTCCGCTTCCCGCCCGCCAGTGGCATACACGATTTGAGGTGTGAACCCCAAGCTGGCGCTCATTCGTGCCTGGATACTCTCGAAGCTCTTGACCACTCGCTCGACGCTTGCCTGCTCAGTCTCCTCCGTGGACTTCGGCGATTTTTTGCCTTTGGCCGGGGCCTCCTCCTTGCGGGGACACACCACCATCACCTGACCGCCGCCCGCAATTGTTCGCATGACCCGCTCCATCATCTGACGGCGATGCTCAGCGGTGAACACCTGGGTGTCGATCTGACGCTCAACGGGGGCCTGAGTGAGGCGGAAGATCTTAATAGACGAGCCCCAGCGGGCCAGCGCCATCGTGCGGCAGATGGGGGTAGCGGTGCTCTCGACAATGTGGTGGGCGGACATCCGTTCACGCTGCTCCACGCTGAACTTCTGCTGCTCGTCGACCACCAGGAGATCCCACGGCTGTTGCCAGCTCTGGAACAGCAGGCCGGTGGTGCCAACCCATAGCCGGGTCTTGTCGTTTTCTACCTCCCCCTCACGCTCGTCATCGAGCACAGCGGGACCAAGCTCGGGCATCAGGGACATGAACAGGGCGTGCATCTGATTGACCAAGATGCGGCTGGGCAACATGACAGCCACCCGCCCGCCGCCACGCACCACCGCAGCGGCCATCAAACTGATGCAGTAACTTTTTCCCGTTCCGACATCACCCAGCAAAAGGGACTGAGAGGGGGTGGTCTGCTGACACGCAGCCAAGATCTGAGAAGAGACCAAGATCTGCTCTCCGGTGAGCGGGAAGGGTACTCGCGATGGGATGCCCTCAAACCCGCCGTTGGGTAGCGGTGGCACTTGCCGGGGTGGTAGCTGCTCGGTCGCCTTGAGGCGGTAGGCCAGCACATAGGCGGCGAGTCGCTCAAGGATCTTGATGCAGGCCTCTCCCTGTCGCACGGAGGTCGGCCAATGCACGGCGCGGATCAGCTGCTCGAAGTTCCAGGTGCGACAGCCGATCGCTGCCCGCATAGGGCCCGATGGGATGTCAGCTACCTTGGCGCGTAACCATTGCAGGGATGGGGGGGTGCAGGGGCCAATCTGTGAGGCCATCAATGAGAACACCCCTTCCCGGGTCACCCGGCCCTTGAGCGCGGGATAGACCGGCACGACCCGGCCTATCAGGGCAACGGGCTCCAGGTTGGTGCGATTGAGGTAGCAGCGCCCGACGTAGTCGCCCGTCACCTCACCGGAAAACGCAGCGTGCGCCTGGTGGGGGATCTCGGCCACTTGCTCGGCGGTGCCGAACAGCGACAGGGAGAGGCTGTTCCCGTTGGCGTCGAACAGCTGAACGCAATAGCGCGGCTTCGGGCCACTCGCCCATCCCTGATGAACACAATGTCCCTGAACCACAACCATCTTGCCGATGAACTGGTTCAGCTGGCTGAAATCGTCAACGACCAGGGAGAGATCCCTGTAGGACGCTGGAAGCAGCAAGGGCAGCTCGTGTTGCTCCACACCGAGGATTTCCCAAGGGGCGAGTTTTGCGCTCATGCTCTAAACTCCTTTATTTCAGAATTGTGTGATTATATCCTATCAGCACAGTTAAAAGTAAATATGGAGATGTAAAATGAGTGTGATCGGCAAGGCTCACACCCGCACGTTGCTCTACCGAACCTGTTTTGAGTGGAATGCCGCATTGGGCTGGTACCTGGCCACCTTCATCATGGTGGGGATCCTCTCAAGCTCCTGGCTGGAACTGTCACGGGAGGCGAGGTGGGTCTATCTCGGGGTGCTGGCCTATTCGGTGTTGGCCGGTTGCAAGAACATGATCGCAGCCATACCCATCCTCAAGGCACAAGCGCGGTTGTTCGTGACAGGCATGATCTTCATCACCCCCAGCGAGTTGCGGCTGCACAACCACGTAGGCAAGAAGAAGGGGCGCGAACTCATCAGCAATGACGACAATCGGGAAACGTTGCTGGGATACGGGTTTGACTGGGGCCCTGAGCACACCAACATGTCCTATCAGCTGATGAACATGGACAGCAAGCGCAGCCAGATAGTGATGCCGCTGCCAGTGCGCTGGTATGTGCAGCAACACGAGGCCGAGACCCGCAAGATGGGTGGGGCCGCGTGGATCTACAACCTGGGGGAAAATGCGCTGCAACGGGTGCGGGCCGACAACTGGTACGGCCATACCCTGATCACCGGCAACGTCGGCTCAGGGAAAACGACGCTGCTGCGGTTATTGTCCTGCGGGGCCATCCACTGCGGCAACGTGGTGTTGGCGGTGGACCCCAAGAACGACCAGGACTGGCGCGATGCCATGAAGGCGGAATGTGAAGCGTTGGGCATCCCTTTCTATTCATTTCACCCCAGCCGCCCCTCTACCTCTGTGGCCATCGACCCCCTGCGAAATTACAACCGGGATACCGAGATAGCGTCACGGATCGCTGGGATTGTGTCCGACCCCTCCAAGTCAGACCCGTTTAGAGACTTTTCCTGGTACGCCATCTATCGCACCACCATTTTCTGCCGTTACGTCGGTGAGCGGCCTACGCTGGTGCGCCTGAAAAACTACCTCATCACCCAACGGGCCATCCTGTTTGAGAAGGTGCTTAATCGCTACTACCAGCTGCATTTGGGTGCCGAGTGGTGGGATCAGATTGGCGATGAAGTGGATGAACTCGGTGAGGGCGACAAACTTACCGGCATGGTGCGCTACTACGAGGAGCAGATGATGCAGCAGGTACCGGAGATCGCCTGCGATGAAGTCTGCGCGGCGTTTCGGCACCCATATGAGCACTATCAGAAAATGACGACCAGCTTGCTGCCGCTGATGTCGAACCTCACGGCGGCCCCGCTCGATGTGCTGTTGTCCCCCGAGTACGACACGGAATCTGGCCGCGAGATCATTGATCTCAAGTCGCTGTTTGATACCGGCGGGGTCTTGCATATCGCCATCGACTCCCTCTCCGATACCCAGACCGCGCAAAAGCTGGTGCAACTGCTGGTGGCCGATGCCGCCGGTATTGCGGGCTCGCGTTATAACACCGAGGGCGCGGATCACTCGTTGAAAAACATGAGGCGGGTGTCGCTCTTCTTTGACGAGGCCCACGCCGCACTGTGCGAGCAGCTGCTCTCCCTGCTCGCGCAAGGCCGAGCTGCCAAGCTCGAAATGACCATCGTGACGCAGACCATCCCTGACCTTGTCTCCAAGGCCACCGAGGCGGTCGCAGATCGGGTCATTGGCCTTTGCAACAACTGGATCACCACCCGTATCAGCGATCCGACCACGCAGATGAAGATGGCGGCAAACTTCTCGAAGGTGGACGTTGAGCAACGGTCGGTGAGTCTGTCTCAGCGTACCGACACCGTCGATAGCGTCGATAAGTTCGCTGGTGGCTACTCGGAAAGTCTCAGCACGGTCGAGCGAGAGGGGTTCCCAAGCAACCTGTTGGGCGACCTTCCCAAGCTCCAGTGCGTGGCCCGCTTTGCTGATGGCCGCAAAATGCTGCTCAAGATCCCCGTCGTCGTGAAGGAGCCGGGCAAATGATCTTTACCGAAGATAGGCAAGACGTTGGCCAGAAGGACACTTTTGGTGACTTGGTGCGGTTACTGGCGTTCCTGGTGGTCTGCTTCCTCCCATTCCTGCAAGAGCGCGCGCAGTACCAATACACCATTGAGCGGGAGGTGCTGGCCAACCAGGAGGTGATGACTAGCCCCGGCTATGGCACGGCGCAAGGCGTCGCCAAGGGGTTCTACAACGTGGTCATGACCGATCTTGGGGTCTATCGCTTCCTGCATGTGACCCTCGTCAACACCAAAACACCCTCGGACAAATTCGAGGAGTTCTGGGCCAAGTTCCTCATCGTGTCGGAGCGCATCGTCGATAACGTGCCGCTGCTCGTCTACCAGATAGGCTGGCGCTTGGGCGTGGTGGGGTACTGGATCCTCTACTTCATCCCGTTCTTCGGGGCGAACATCTATAGCGGTGTGCAGCACTGGAAGCTCTCTTTGGCGCAGGCCTCAGGGGCCAAAATCGAACGCTTCAAGGTGTACCGAACCGTTGTTCGCTACTCGCTGTTTGCCTTCGTGCTCTACCTGTTGATCCCCAGTGCTGGGGCGGCTACTGCCGCCAAATACCTCGTGCCGGGCGGCCTGTTCGTCTGCGCGGTCATGATCAACAAGATGGTCAGCGCGTACCACAAGATGGTGTAACGAAAAAAATTGCAGCATTTTCGAAACAGGGTATTGACTCGACAAATTAACTGTAACTATCCTACCAGCGTTGTTTGAACCATCCAGTATGTAAGGAAACATATGCAAACCTCAATCGCTCTGCCTCAAGTACCAGCTCAAAACACCTCCATGTTCAAATACGCCGTACTGCTGGCGATTGTCGTGGCCCTCGTCTTCTCCCTGGCTCACGCCGGTGCAGATACCACCGCTGTCGATGATGTCTGGGACCAGCTCTCCGGCTGGGCTAAAGGCGCTCCTGGTAAGATCATCGCCCTGTTGTCCTTCATGTCCGCCATCTGGTTCGGCATCGTAAAACCCAACTACACCAACGCGATTGGCTCCATCATCTTCTGCTTGATGATGGCCAACGCGACCGACATCATCGAAAACTTCCTGGCAATGTCCCTGTAAGTTTCTGTCCTCGCCAGACATTGATGTGTTGTGTAAAGCCCCGACATTCGGGGCTTTTCTCGTTTATGGAGACCAGAAATCATGAGTGAAGGCCCGTATCGCGTTCCGTTTCGCCAGAACCACCCGACGATGATCATGGGGGTGGAGGCACCGAAGCTGGTGGGCTCGGTGATTTTGTGGGTGGGCATGTCGATCCTGGGATTAAACACCATCGGGATTGGGGTGGCCGTGGCCTACTGGATTTTCTACAACCGTACTCAACGGGAAGGAGGGATGAAGGGTGGGGTGCTGCACGTTCTGTGGCGGCAAGGGCTGTGGATGGATGGGAAAAAATCAAAATACAATCCGACCGATCCAGACCTTTACAGCTAATGTAAAATGTCTTAATGTATCCCAAGCGGACAATATGAGGTGTTTTATGAAAAAGAGCATAATCGCACTGACCATCCTGGCCTCGCTGCTTACTGGCTGTGCCAGTGATGCCGAAAAGATGGCCCAAGACCAGCTGGCGCTGGAACAGGCTCGCCGCGACGGAGCCGCCGAAGCGCGGGCGCAACTCACTGCCCAGATGGAAGAGGAGATGGCTGAGGTGGTGCCGAGCTGGTACCTCGATCCGCCCAAGATGGATGGCACCGGCGTGTACGGCGTGGGTACTGCCCACACCAAAGATCTGGGCTTCGCCGTGCGCAAGGCCAAGCTCGTCGCGATCTATGAAGCCGCCAAGGTGTTCAAGATGGAGATGTCCGGTCAAGAGCGTTCCATGACCCGTGATGCGGGTGATGAGGGGGAGGTGGCTGATCGCACTGAGTTGCTGATCGACGCGCTGGTGGCCCGGGTGCCTGTTAGCGGCTACGACATCGTCAAAACGAACGTGAAGCCCTATGAGGGGCAGTTCCACGCCTACGTCTTGGCCAAGATCCCGTTTGACGAGTTCAACTCGGTGATGAAGAACAACAAGGACGAGCTCAAGGGCGAATTTGACGGTGCATTCCAAGCACTTGAGGCCCGCCTGAACGAGCGTGAAGCGCGTGCCCAAGCGAGCACAGTGACCCCCACCCAACCGGGGGGCAAGCCTGCTGAGTTGGCCAGCCCGCTCCCGAACGGTGGAGCAGCTGCCGCGCCGCAAACGCCCGCACAGGCAAACGCGGAAATCGCCTCCATGGTTGCCGGTGACCTAAAAAATTGATGGGAGTCAGCCATCAGGCATTCGGTATCTGTTTGGCCGCAATAGCGGTAAACGCGGGCTATCTCGACATGTCGATGTGGTTTGCGTTGCCGCTGGCCAGCGCGGGATCGCTTTTTCCTGATGTTGACAGTCACCACTCAAAGCTTGGGCGGCGCATCTACCCCGTGTCGGCTCTGATCAACCAGCTGGTGGGTCACCGCACCTTCTTTCATTCACTGATAGCCTGGGGATTAACGACGGCAGGCTTCTACTACCTCAACACCCTCTGGCCGGATCTGCCGCAGCAGTTGTGGGCGGCACTTTCCCTCGGGCACCTCAGCCACCTCGTAGGTGATATGGCCTTTGGGGGGGGTGTCCAGCTTTTCTGGCCCTATAAGCGGCGGATTAAAGTCATACCCAGTAGGTGGTCAGTCGGGGGGCTCCACGAGTTCGCTTTTCTGTGCATCTTCCTTGCGACCACTGCCTTTGCCACCGGCTTTCACCTTTAATGTTTTCCTCGCGTGACAAATAAGTAACAAATCCATGATCCGATTCAAGTAAGCCTGTTGGAATTTCTGCTCGTCTCCATATAATGCTAAATGGCTATAACTATACTGAGGGGAGTGTGGTGGGTATGTATCTAAACAAGCTGACAGCACTTATCGCACTGGCGTTATCGACCAGCGCCACCGCGCAGGTCTACGAGCTCAACTTCACTGACACCAATGCGAAGTCAGTTGTGAAGGCCCCGACCGCGACTTGGTTCAACCCAACTGACTCGGTGATCGTCACCGCCATCTCTGGGCTGGACCGCAAGATCAAGCTGGAACTCATCAAGGGCACGACCGTTGAGCAGAGCCAAACCTCATCGCTCATCACGCTCGCCAACCGTATCGTCGCATCCGATGGCTCCGAGTTTTATGGCACCAAGTTCACGCTGACCCGGCCAGCTGATGGCAATTACACGCTTCGCTCTACCGTGCTCGACATCAAAGGGGTGGTCGTCACCACCAACAGCTACACGTTCAACGTCGATACCGTGGGCCCGTCCACGCCCAATGCGTTCAAGTTCACCATGGGGGCGGGAACCGGCGGCTCGATTGATGTGTTTGGCACCGACCAAGCAGGCAACGCACTTACCCTCGACGGTCTGACCGATGCAGGCAGTGGTATAGATGGCGACAAGGTCACCTACTTCACCATTGATGCGGGTGGGGTGAGGCGCGAGAAGGCGACTGCGATCAGCTCTTCCTACCCGGCTACCTGGAACCAGAAGTGTAAGTGGGCAGCGGCGTCCGATGTCGCTCCGGTACAGGGCTTCTACACCTGGGGGTTGGTGCTCGCGGATCGTGCAGGGAACCTCAGCACGTTCCAGCGCCAGTCCTCGATGGACAACGTAATCCCGCCCTGGTCGATCGAGGTGTGGAACTCACAGACCAGCCAGTGGGTCGCCTTCGCTAGCGCCGTCAGCTATGAGAATCCGGTACGTTTTCGGATGAAAGTAGACAAGACGAAGCACGTTAGTTTCAACGGCACCAGCTTTGGCATTGCCACCAATCCCACTTCGACAGATGCCAATTTTGCCTACTACGAGTACACGGTGCTTATACCGCAGGGCTCGGCAAAATACTGGCGGTTAACCACCAAGGCAGGCCATTTCACAGACTATAACGCGACAAGTCTGAGCAAGGTTCCGCTTGGCGGCAGCGCCGTGCCGGGGCCGCAAGAGATTAGTTTCCAGTACGGCCTGGTGGGGCAGCCCCTCACTACCGGAAACACGCTGCGTTTCGCGGCTCCATTCACCATTGACCGGTTATCGGTGAACGTTGCTGCCCGTACCTACCCGCAACGGGCTGTGGTGGGCAGTAGCAACTGCACTATCCCAGCGGGGAGCACCAACTGCGTCTTGAACCCAAACATCGGTCAGACGGCAGGCCGAGCGTATTCGCTCTATACCCGAAAGTTAGAAAATGCCGACACGCCCTCGATGTACTATCAGGGCACCAACTTCTACGTTATTCACGATTTCAACGCGCCGACTATCGACTCGTTTTCGTTTGTCCCCGAGACCCGCAAGCTCATCATGCAGGTGACCGACAACGACCGGACCGACAACGACCGCCTTTCCGTTTGGGATACCCGCACGTTCAAAGCGACAGCCCTTAGCAGCAAGGGCCAGAGCTACACCTTGACCCAGACCCTCTATCGAGAGGAAACCTTCAAGAATAAATACGTCGAGTTCAGCACGGCCAGCTTGCCCGATGGGCTCTACACCTTCACGGGTCAGGCCATTGATACCGATGGCCATGTTGCCAGCCAAGACCTGCCTGCCACCCTGATCGACGGTGAGGCTCCTGTCCTCACCATGACGACCGTCAGCGGTGGCGCGGTGACCTCGATTGAGACGCTAAAGGACGTTCGGATCGGCCTGACTGATAACGTCGATGACGAGCCGATGATCACCAGCCTGACCCTCAAGGGCGGGCCCATCAACGATAACCTGCAACTCGGCTTCTCCAAGGTGTCTGACGGCTACCAGCCCGAAGTGCCCCGGATGTTCCCCTCACTGGAAGCGGGGCAAGAGTACACCCTGAAAGTGGATGCCAGGGACACTCAGGGTAACAAGGCCTCCCTGTCGAAAGTCATTTCATTGACCCCGCAGAACATGGTCGGGTCAAACCCCATCAACATGCTCTCCGTGGCGAAGTCCTTGCTGGACAAGCACGACCAGCCGCTTGGCGTGGTCAAGTTCAAGGGTTCGCTGACTGACGGCGGCACCCAGTCTCGCGGTCTCCAGGCAGGCTTTATCACCCTGCGTCGTGACTCGAATTTCTCTGTGATGTTTAACGGCGATTTGGTTGCCCCAGGGGAAACCAAGGACATCGTCATTCCGCTCAACGAAGTGGGCGAAGCCGAGCTGCCGGTATGGCCTGCAAACCCAGGTGTGAACGGGAAGGCTTCATTCATGCTCGACATCCCCCAACTGACTGCCAACTAAGGACGCAGCATGAGACACAGTCGGAGACTGAAAAAGATTGCGTTGGCTATCGGATTGCTCTGCACCGGCACCCTTGCCCAGGCACAGGTCTACGAATTGTCCTTCGTGGACACGCTGGGGGCGACCAAGGTCAGAAAGCCCACCGCTACCTGGTACAACCCGGCATCGCAGCTGGTGGTGACCACCATCAGTGGGCTGGATCGGATGGTCAAGCTTGAACTGATTAAGGGGACGACAGTTGTTGAGACCCAGACCTCGCCGCTCATCACGCTCGCAAACCGGATCGTTGCTTCTGATGCCAGCGAGTTTTACGGGGTCAAGTTCAGCCTTACCCCGCCCGCTGATGGCAACTACACGCTGCGTACCACCGTGCTCGACATCAACGGCACCCCCGTATCGAGCAACAACTACACGTTCAACGTGGACACAGTTGCGCCAACCGCCGCCCCGATCATTTCTCAAAACAGCGGGTATAGCCAGGTTACGACCGGTGCTGAATGGAAACTGGGGCTTGGTAACTCCGGCTATGAATACTTCTTCCTGAACTCGGTGGCTGATAGCAGTGGCGTCGCCAGCGGCAAATACATCGTCTACCGGCAGGATGGGACTATCTACAAGAGCGTGGATGTGCCGTTCACCTCCGCCACCAACTCGTTCACCTACGCCATTGAGAACAGCTTCCCCAATTCGAATTTGCAGGAGGTCTTCAAGATTGGCTTCGACGTTACTGACCTTGCTGGCAACGTCTTTATCAGTCCTCGTCAGGGGGTGCGCTACGACAACATGCTGGGTACACCGTCCCAGCCGTTCGGTGTCTACGATCCGACCTCTAGCAACGTGCTCGGCCCCGGGCTTGATGGCTTCGTGCCTTACGTGTCTGGGATGACGGTGAAGACCAACCCGATCCGGCTGGCCTACCGGATCCCGGTGAGTGACTACGGTGGATATTACGAGTGGGGCACCCGACTCCTGAATGGAGGCGGCGAGAACATCAAGGTGGGTGAGGACGCGAACTACGTCTACATCACCATGTCCGCTCCCTTTGGCCTCAAGGACATCAACACCATCCGCTGGACCACCTTTGGCCAGTGGGGTTATGGCTATTTCGATTACAACCTGGTGCAGGATGCCACTGCCCCTGTCACCCCCGCAATGTCCTCCGTGCAGTATGAGTACAGCGACATCGGCTGGTCCGATTGGGCACGTAACGTGCTGAACGACGCTCTGCCGGTCACCATCACCGGTTACCGGGTTACCGCAAAGGCCCGCACCTACGACCAGACGTTTTCCCATCGCGGTGGTACATGCGTCATCCCGGCAGGAGACACCACCTGTACCATCACCGCCAACAAGGTGCTGAATAAGGGGACTGCGGGTGGCATACATGATCAGGCAAACCTGAAAAATCCCGGCGGCACCCTCTGGTCGAATCCGGGCTGGGCTGATGTGTACTGGAACGATCTTTACTACCCCCAAGTCACACCGGAGTTCAATGACAGCACCAAGATCCTGAAACTGCTCATCAAGCTGCCAGGCTACGGTGGTAGTGGCGGACGGATCAATCTGAGCTCACTCACCCTGGAGAGCAAGGGGGTGAAGGTCACTCCAACCGGCGGCAAAATTGCGCAAAGCGGCGGGGATTTCACCTACCAATACGACTTGGCCACCCTGCCAGAGGCGACCTATGACCTCGCTGTGGTAGCGAAGGAGACGTTTGGCCCGACCACAAAACTGGATCTGTTCCATTTTGTCTCCGACCGCACTGCTCCCACCCTCGCAATGACCTACAAGGGTGGCGCTGTCCCAACGGGCGTCGAAACCATCAAAGATCTTCGGGTGCAGATCGCCGACACGGTCGACACCCACCCGCAAATCACTCGCATGACCCTCAAGGGCGGCCCGATCAATGACGCGCTGGATTTGGGCTTCTCCCAGCTGGCCGACGGGTACGCACCCGAGGTACCCCGGATGTTCCCGACACTGGAAGCCGGGCAGTCCTACACCCTGAAAGTCGATGCCCAGGATAGCCAAGGGAACAAGACGAGCCTGACTAAAGTCTTCTCGCTCAGTCCCCAGAACATGGTGAGCGCAGACCCCGTCAACATGATGTCGGTCTCGAAGTCCTTGATGGACGCCAACGACAAACCCCTCGCGCTGGTGAAATTCAAAGGCAGTTTGACCGACGGCGGCACCCAGTCACGCGGACCCCAGACCGGGTACATCACCCTGCGCCGCGACGCCAATTTCTCGGTGATGTTCAACGGCACCCAGATTGCCCCAGGCGAGACCAAAGACATCGTTATCCCACTCGACCAAACCGGTGAGGCAAATCTGCCGGTATGGCCAGCCGAGCCCGGCGTCGACGGAAAGGCGTCGTTCATGATCGACATCCCCCAAGTTGTCGCGGTCAGTGAGTAAGGAAGACCAGATGAAGCTGAAAACACAAGTGACAAGGATTGCGCTGGCGGTTGGGGTGCTCTGTTTGGCCAGCGTTGCCCAGGCTCAGATCTACGAAATGTCATACACGGACACCAACGGAGCCTTGCAGGTCAAGGGCCCTGCGGTGACCTGGTACAGCACCAACAGCGATGTGGTGGTGACGGCCATTTCCGGGCTTGACCGCAAAGTGAAGCTGGAACTGGTGAAGGGGACCACGGTGGTTCAAAGCCAGACCTCGGGGCTTATCACGGTTGCAAACCGGATCACCGCCGCCGATGGCAAGGAGTTCTATGGCACCAAGTTCACCCTGACCCGACCGGCGGACGGGAACTACACCCTGCGCTCTACCGTGCTGGACATCAACAATGCTGTGGTGACAGCCACTAACTACACCTTCAACGTCGATACCGTGGGGCCCTATTCGACGCAGGCCTTCTCCTTCACGGTAGGTGGGGGTACAGGTGGTTCGGTGGCGGTGTTTGGCCCGGATTCGGGTGGGAACTCCATCAACCTCAATGGCATTGTGGATGATGGCAGTGGCGTAGCCTCCGCGACCTATTACACCATCGACTCAGCCGGGACCAAGCGCGAGAAGGCGACAACACTCACCTCCACGACGCCAGCAAACTGGAACGTCAAAGCGAACTGGGCTTCTGCGAGCAACGTAACCCCGACTCAGGGGCTTTACACCATTGGCCTAGCTATGACCGATGTGGCAGGCAACATCGGGAAAAAAGAGAACCAGAGCTATATCGACCCGATCCTGCCACCGCTGGTATCGGAGATCTGGAACTCATCCACCGGGCTGTGGCAACCGCTGGCCGGAGCCGTCAGCTACGAGAACCCGGTGAAGGTTAGGGTCAAGATCCCCAAGACCGACCATGTGAACTTCAATGGCACCAACTACGGCTTCGTGCAGTCGCCGCACAGTACCGATGCCACCTATGCCTACTACCAATACACGGCGTCAGCGCCCTCGTCCTATGGCTACTGGCGCTTTACCACCAAGGCTGGCCTCTATCGCGATGTCCAAACGTCGGTCGTGAATAGCGTCACCCTGCTTGGCAGTGCAGCCCCCGGACCGGCCTACACCAACATGCAGTACGGGGTGGTGGGCAAGGCCATGGTCAACTCAGGCTGGGTACGCTTTAGTGTGCCAACGACCGTCGATCGCGTGACGGTGAATGTGGCCGCCCGTTCCTATCCACAAAAAATCACGGTCAACAACGCCAACTGTGTCGTGCCGATTGACGGAACCACCTGCACGATGGACCCGCTGGTGAGTTACACCACTGGGCGCGGGTACATCCCGTACACCATCAACATCACCAACACGGTCAATACCTCGCAGAGCGTGAACGTGGGGTATTTCTACACCTATTGGGATTTCAACCCGCCTGTCATAGACGACTTCACCTATACCTCCGACGCCCGCAAGCTCTTCTTGTACGTCACGGACAATGACCGCACCGATAACTGGCAGTTAAGCGCGTGGGATACCCGCGATTTCACGGTCAAGGCCACCAATAGCGCGAACCAAGTGTTCACCATGCCGCTGATCACCTCCAGAGACGAGAGCTACAAGAACAAGTACGCAGAGTTCAACACCGCCTCGTTGGCCGAAGGGGTGTACGACTTCACGGCGACCGCGACTGACACCTACGGCAACGCCGCGACAAGAACGCTCTCCGGGGTGGTGGTTGACTCGACTGGCCCGAGTATCAGCGTGACCAACAAGGGCGGCTCGATGACCAGCGTGGAAACCATCAAGGATTTCCGCGTGTCCTTGGAGGACAGCGTCGACCCGGAGCCGGTCATCACCTCGATGAGCCTGGTGGGTGGCCCCATCAATGACAAGCTGCTGCTGGGTTACTCCAAGCTCTCCGACGGATGGCAACCCGAAGTACCCCGGATGTTCCCCACCCTCAAGCCGGGCCAGGAATACACCTTCAAGGTGGAGGCCAAGGACTTCCAGGGCAACAAATCCACGTACAGCAAGACCTTCTCGTTGACCCAACAGAACCTTGTCGAAGCGGACGGGGTCAGTGTGATGGCGGTCTCGAAGTCCCTCATGGACTCCCACGATCAACCCCTCGGGATGGTTGAGTTCAAAGCTGCCTTGACGGACGGCGGCACCCAAAGCCGTGGGCCACAAGCTGGGTACATCACCCTGCGTAGCGATGCGGCCTTTGGCGTGATTTTTAACGGCCAGCCAGTGCAACCCGGTGAAACCAAGGATGTGGTGATCCCGCTCGATGTGGAAGGGATGGCGAAACTGCCGGTGTGGCCAGCGACATCTGGAACCAATGGCGTAGCGAGTTACATGATCGACATCCCCCAACTGGTCGCCAACTAAGGAGCAAAGATGAGCATGAATTTGAACCTGACAAAACTGGCGGCGGCCATTGGATTGCTCTGTAGCGCGAGCTTTGCCCACGCTCAAGTTTACGAATTGTCGTATACGGACCCTTACTCAGCCGTGAAAGTGCAGAAGCCGTCCGTGAAGTTTATCAACCCCGCTTCGGGGCTGACGGTAACGGCCATTTCTGGCCTTGACCGCAAGGTGAGACTGGAACTTATCAAGGGCACCACCGTAGTCCAGAGCCAGACCTCCCCGCTGATCACGGTCGCCAACCGGATTGTGGCCTCCGATAGCAACGAGTTTTACGGCACCAAATTCACCGTCAGCGACCCGGGCGATGGCAACTACATCCTGCGCTCTACCATCCTCGACATCTCCGGGGTGGTGGTTGCTACCACCGACTATCCGCTGATGCTGGACCGCGTTGCGCCTACCTCTAACCCTATCGCCGTGCAAAATAGCACCGGCTACAGTCAGGTATCGAGCGGGCCGGAGTGGAAGTTGGGGACGGGCGGATCCGAGACCCCCGACATCCTGATCACCGGCCTGTCCGATAGCAGTGGTATCGCTAGCGGAAAATTCGTGGTCTATCGGGAGAGTGGCGCGGTCTACAAGAGCGTGGCGCTCAGCTACAACGCGAGCTCGAACAGCTTTGCCTATCCGAAAAATTCCACGTTCCCGAGTTCGAACCTGGATGAGTTGTTCAAGCTCCAGTTTGAAGTGACAGACCTCGCGGGCAACGTCTACAAGACCCCGTTGCAAGGGGCCCGCTGGGATAACATCGCCAACCCGCCGGGTGTGTTCGGTGTGTATAACCCGAACACCAGCTCCACGCTGGCCCCAGGCCTGACCGGTTTCGACCCCTATGTGAGCGGCATGACCGTCATGACCAACCCGATCCGGCTAGCCTATCGGCTTGCTCGCACCAACTATGCCGGTTACGTCCAATCGGGGATCAACTTGACGAACGGGGTGGGGGAAGTCACCAAAGTCGGTGAGGATGCCGACTATGTCTACCTGACCATGACGACGCCCTTTGGTTTTACCGATGGCAACTACGTGCGTTGGGTCAACTTTGGTTCTTGGGCTGGTGGCAACATCGGCTACAACCTGGTGCTCTCTCCCAGTGCGGCGCAAACCCCGGTGATGAGCAAAGTCGAGTATCTGTACAGTGACATTGGCTGGGCCAGCTGGAACCGCTGGGATGTTCAAAATGACCTGCTGCCCATCACGATCACTCAGGAGCGGGTCACCGTTCAAGCGCGGCCCTACGATCAGAAGTGGTCTCACCACGCGACCTGTACCATTCCGGCGGGCCAAACGTCCTGTACCAACAACTGGACCGCCACCATGGCGCTGGGCACCACCGGTTACCTGCATGACGGGGCCATGTTGACCAACGTGGACGGCAGTCTCAGGGGAAATCCAGGCTGGGCCAACGTCACCTGGAACGACAGACATTACCCCGCCATCGCCACTGAGTACGATGCCGCTACCAAGTCCCTCAAGTTGATGATCAACCAGCCTGGACGGGGATCCTACTTCGACCATCTTCGACTCAAAGATGTGTGGCTGGAGGGCAATGGTGTGAAGGTGACCCCGACTGGCGGCAAGATTGCCGAAAGTGGTCCCGACTACACCTATCAGTACAACCTCGCCTCGCTGCCAGAAGGTGTCTACAACAACCTCGCTGTGTTTGCGCTGGAGATGCACGGCCCGAAAACCAAGGTCAGTCTCTTTGACTTCACCTCCGACCGTACCCCGCCCACATTGACGATGAGCTACAAAGGCGGCGCAGTACCCGCTGGGGTTGAAACCATCAAAGATCTGCGCGTGAAGGTCACCGACACGGTGGACACCAAGCCGCAGATCACCCGCATGACGCTCAAGGGCGGCCCGATCAATGACGCGCTGGATCTGGGGTTTACCCTGCAAGGCGGTGAATACGCACCCGAGGTGCCCCGGATGTTCCCGACACTGGAAGCCGGGCAAACCTACACGCTGAAAGTTGAGGCTCAGGACAACCAGAGCAACAAATCGAGCCTGACCCAAACCCTCTCGTTGTCCCCCCAGAACATGGTGAGCGCAGACCCCGTCAACATGATGTCGGTCTCGAAGTCCTTGATGGACGCCAACGACAAACCCCTCGCGCTGGTGAAGTTCAGAGGCAGCCTGACAGACGGGGGTTCGCAGTCACGCGGCCCGCAGTCCGGCTACATCACGCTGCGTCGTGATTCGAACTTCTCCGTGATGTTCAACGGCACCCTGATCGCCCCCGGCGAAACCAAGGACATCGTGATCCCGTTGGACACCGCAGGCGAGGCGAGTCTGCCGGTGTGGCCAGCCGAGCCCGGCGTGAATGGTAAAGCGAGCTACATGATTGATATTCCTCAAGTTGTGACAGTCGACGAATAAGGAAGGACTAGATGAAGATGAATAAAACAAAAATTGCCGTAGTGGTCAGTGCGGTCCTCGCACAACCAGCCTTCGCTGCTTCGATGACTGTGACAGGCGAGATCAACACCACCACCCCGACCGTGCAGGTGACGCCCAAAGGGACACTCTACGAGGGGGTCAAGGAGTCTGAGATCAAGCTCTCCTCGAACAACGAGGGCTGCCGCGTGGTCTACAAAGAGTCCGCGCTGGAAACCCTGCAACCGGGGGTATTGGGCTGCTACCTGGTGATCGACCCCGCTGATTTGCCGGTAGGGATCGAGTTCGACCCAGGCCAAGCCAGGCTGATTGGCACCACTGCCCAAAGCGGGCAAAAGGCAGTGCCCTATAAGCTCTTCTACAAATCCGGTAGTGCTGGCACCCCGGAGGAAGTTGGCTCTGGCGTGCTGCCGTTCCTGATCACCCCGACCCTGCCGCCGGTCATCACCAACATCTTCGGTCGCTTTGACGAGCCGGTGTGGGATCTGGGCAAAGAGCCCTCCGTTCATCGCCGCTCGACCTCTGGCCAGCTCAAGTTCATGGTGGAGCCGCGCCCGTTTGACCAGCGGATCGTGATCAGCGACTTCTCGAACTGCGTGGTGAAGGAGGGGGAAGACAACTGCGTGGCGGTGAACAATTCCATGCAGAACATTCTGGGTGAGAGTGAGACGGGCAACAAGCCGATGCTGGTGTCCGCCAACTCCACCAACAACTACTTTGCGCCAGTGAACGATCAGGTTGCTCTGTCCTGGGACTTTAGGCCGCCGCTGGTGGGCGCGAACGTGCAGGGTAATACCGAATCGCCGCTCCAAACCATCGAGACCACCGAAGGGGTGCAAGATGTGCCGTATTCGACCATCGCGGTCATCGTCAACTCGCCCCACAATGACCAGACCAAGAGCTGGTGGCACCCAGCCACCCTCAAGATGGTGCTGACGCCCGACCCAGAATCGCCGCGCAAGATCTATCTGTCCTACAAGAGTCGGCAACTGCTGAGTGTCGCGGGCACCACCCACGACAACACCACCGTGGCGGCCACGCCAGTAGGCAAATACATCGTTACCGGCCCGCAGCAGTTCCGGTACAACTTCGACATGAACACCATCAAGGATGGTGACTTCCTGGTGAAGATGGAGGTAACCGACCAGTACGGCAACACCAGCACCTCGGACGCCAGGCCCATCCGTCTGGACCGCTATGGCCCGCAAGTCGGCCTGTATGGGCCCGACCTGTCTGCTGTGGCCGATGGCGAAGTGGTGTTCTTCCCCGAACGCCTGACGGTCGCCTCCTACAACGGGTATACCGGCGGCGTGGTCGAGACGAAGGCCACCCTGGGCGGCGTTGAGTTGCCGTTGTCCCCCACGGACACTGAGGGTGTGTTCACCGTTGGCAAAACCGACCTCTCTGCCCTGACCTCGGGTGAATCCTACCCGCTGATCGTGACTGCCAAGGACAAGGCCGATCGGGTCACCACCAAGACCTACCAGGTCCGCTATGCCGCGACCGCGCTTAGCCTCTCACCGACTCCGGCCAACCCTGTACAGTTTGTGCAGCGGGTGTCCGTGAAGGTCGACAACACCGGCTACAACTGCCCCATTAACTACACCCAGGAGCAGGCCGCAGAGATGGCGGCGACCTACAACAAGATTGCCTGCTATGCCGAGTGGGATCTGCCACCGGGCATGGAAGCGACCGTGAGCGTTCTGGGTAACGTTGTGCTCGAAGGCTTCGTGGACGACACCGTGGGCCGTATCGGCTACACGCTCCACGCGGTAAGCCCCGAAGGGTATGTTATGGAGGTCACCAAGGGCTCCGTGGATCTGAAACCCACGCCTGCCACCGAACCTGTCATCTCCTTCCAGGGACGGCGCAAGCAGGGCGATGATGGCCTGATGATCGACATTAATGGCGGGGTGGCCGGTAGTGCAATCGTCAACTCGTCGCCGGGCGATCTGGATCTGACCGTGAACATTCCGGGTGTGGGTGAGACGACCAACTCCATCCGTATGCGCCCGCGTCCGACTGGCGGGGACTCCAAGACCTCCGCAATCATCAAGGTGCCGAAGGGCGACATCTGGACCGTCTACCCGGTCGAGATCAAGGCCAAGTATTCTCGTACCAATGAGCTGTCCGCTACCAAGGAAGGCAAGGTTTATATCGTGCCGTCCAAGAACTTGAAGATAAACATGAGCGGGATGGATCGGGAGTCGGTGGATAACGAAACCTCCACGATCTCCTCGTCCATCGGGGAGTTCGACAGCAAGACCAAGCAGATCAACTACCGCCAGAACGAGCACGGCGAGTGGAACATGCGCTTGATGCAGGTCGTCACCAGCTACAAGGACGGCAATCAGTCCAAGACCTTTGTCCCGCTCACCGACATTAAGAAGACCGATGCCGAAGGCAAGGTGGATCTGGTGTTCGACCCGAGCAAGGCAGAAGGCCGGTCCATCACCTACGTGACCGAGGGTGAGGTTATTTCGCCCTTTGCCCAGTTCAAGCTCAAGATTGTCTCTGCCAAACGCCACCTGAACCTCATCAAGGGGGTAGGGGTGGATGGTACGCCCAACGTGACCGAAATCGTTGACCAGGTGCCGATGAAGGCGACCATCAAGGTCAAGCCGGATTCCGAGCAAGATAAGGATGCGCTAGGCGAGGTGGAGTGGCAGATCCGCAGCGGCGATTCCGGTGCATGGGTGCCTGCACCCGAAGCAACGGGCCGCTTGAGCTACGTGTTCACCACCGAGGAGCCGGGCAAATGGCAGGTGCGGGCCATCCTGCACAACCGCTTGACCAACGTCACCAACCCGACCGACATCACCACCCTGGTTGCCTATGCCAAACCTGACATCCAGCTGGTGCAGAAGAAGATCGTCCTCAAGGGACAACCAATCCCGCTGGAAGTGACCGGCAGCCATGGCGCTGAGATCGATGATGCGCTCAACGTGCAATGGTCCACCGATGGCAAGCACTGGGAAGATGGTGATCGGGAAACGGAAATGATGGTCGCACCCGACAGCAACTATCTCTATGCCCGTGCTGAGTTCGCCAACAGTCAATCGGAGGCGGAAGCCAGCAGTTGGGTGACCACCAAGATCATGCCGAAGGTGCTGACACCGGCGCAAGTGCGGGCCAGCGTGACCGGTCCCGATAAGGTCGAGATCAACAAGCCGTTCACCCTGACAGGCTCGTACAAGAACGATTACCAGCTGGTCGAAGGCGTCAAGTATCAGGAAGAGTGGGTGCTGCCGGATGGTACCGTTCGCAGCGGGCACGATGTTGTCTACACGCCGACCGAAGATGGCAAGACCCTGCCGTTCACCTACCGTGTCTGGCTCGACGGCTACAAGGAGACCACCGTCAAGGAAGTCGTGAAGGAGGTCGATACCTGGGCCTACTACTTCCCGACCTTCTACAGCGGCCAGCGCCAGTATTTCAAACTGGCCCCGACCACTATCGAGGTGCGCAACACCACTAAACTCCCGTCGTTCCCGGGCGTGGTGTACGACATCAAGGTTACGCACGGGGAGGGTGTGACCGATGTGAGCTTTGACAAGGAGAAGGGCCGCTATGTCGGTACCATCAACGAGCCAGGCATTCACAGCGTCTTCATTACCCTGAGCGATAACCGGGGCAACTCAGAGACCCAAGAGCATCTGTTTGCCGTCGATGAGTCCGAACCCATGCAGGCGAAGATCACCCCGAGCTACAGCAACAAGTTCATGCGGGCCCCGCTGTCGGTGAACATGAGCAGTAGCATCGAGCTGGATCACCCCTCTGACAACCTCAAGGAGTTCAGCTGGGTGCTCGATGGCGTGCTGGTCAAGGACACAATGCGCCGTCAGCTGTTCGCCAACCTGCCCGAAGGTGACCACACCATCGAGTTCAAGGCGCTCAGTGACTTCGGCCAGCGTGCGCTGGTGAGCCACGACTTCACCGTGCTCAAGAACAAGCCAGCCGAGTGTGACTTGCAGCAGAGCGACACGACCACTTCATGGCGCGTGAAGATGTCCTGCGTGGACACCGATGGCCGTATCGTGGCCTATCGCTGGAAGATCGACGGCGAGACCATCGGCAACACCAGCTATGCAATCTCGCTGACCAAGGCGTTGAACCCTGGCTCGCACGAGATTGAGGCGGTGGCTATCGACGACTCCGGTGACGAAACCAAAGATTCGACCACGCTTACCGGGCAGTGATATGAGTGAATTGCGGGCCGGGGTGACCTGGCCCGTAGGAGGAATAGATGGACGCAGTGCTTGATGATTGCATGGAGGTAGGCCCCGCCTATCTGCACGAACAGCCCCGCCGACATCCTCTGCTTTGCCAGTTCGATGCGGGGGTGCAAGAGTTTGAGGGAGCGTTTCGCCGCCGCTGTCGTGGGCGAACACCAGTGGGGGAACTGCTCGCTCTGGGGGCGGTGAGGCAGTGCTACTGGCTACTGTTGGCGGAAGGGGCAACAACTCAAGCAACGGAAATTGCCAACTGGTGGTATAACAACGCTGCCGTACATGGCCTCGGTCAGCATATCTGATCGAGTACAGCTGGTTATCTTTGACGACTTAACCACCTGCTTTGCCCTCGGTCACCCCGAGGGCTCTTTTCAGGTGCTTTCCTACTCACCTTCATTCCCTCGCTCGCAACGCGCAACAAACCGACCACAGGTGACACATGACCAACTCTGTCGACGCTAAAAAAGAATTTTTGGGGTATTTCCCTGTTGCCCTCTCAGATAACCTGGTTGACCCGCGTCACCCTCATTGCGAGCCCTACAATCGTTTGTTGCGCCTGGTGCAACCGCTTATTGTCGAATACAACAATTCGTTAAGCCCGATGCAGGACATAGTGGGCTTCATCCTCAAGCGCAGTCAAAAAGACTTGCCCTGTGGTCGCCTTCGCAC
Organism: Aeromonas sp. QDB68; assembly: GCF_027707405.1. Classification (NCBI taxonomy): domain Bacteria; kingdom Pseudomonadati; phylum Pseudomonadota; class Gammaproteobacteria; order Aeromonadales; family Aeromonadaceae; genus Aeromonas; species Aeromonas sp. QDB68. The sequence continues at coordinate 27,186 of NZ_JAPCIQ010000026.1, forward strand.
CATCTACGGTTTTGACTTTGATTTTGCGGGATTGAAGGTTCCTGACAGCCCGATCAGCAAACTGGTGGAAGGGATTGCCGCAGCGATAATGAGCTTCACGGTGACCAAACTGACGGTGCGCGACATCCAGGACGGTGTCGAGTTCGATCTGAGTGGGTGGCAACTAGACGCCGACTGCACCGACCCCGAAGAGCTTGAAGAGTTTGAAGAGTTTGAATAAATGTCTGGCCACACTGGTCATCGCGGGCAGAGAACGCGCTAGTCGACAGCCCTAATGCCGCTAGCGCCTTGATGGTTTCCTCCAGGGACGCGCGGGTTGCCGGACCAGAACGCAACCCCCAAAGCCAACCCCCTTGCTGTTGTCCTCAAAGGACGATGAGCCTAGTCGTCGTACTCATCCCAACGAGCGGCTTGTTCATGTGGGATGAAAATAAAGTGTCATCCCCGAAAATAGAGTTTCATCCTTGAAAATAAAGTCTCACCCTAACTTTCCGTGAACACTGCTTAGGGCCTGCTGGTATGATCACCAGGAGGCCCTTTTCTTTCTCTCCCAGTCCACCGCCGAGAACCGGCACTAAACAGAGAGAGCCCCCATGTACTACCACCCAAAACCTGCCGCCAGTCATGCCGCCGCCCTTCGCCCTGGACAGCTTCGCCATGTGATCCGTGTTGCCTCGATAACAGGCCGCCAGCCCATCCGTGATGTGATGCTGCTCTGGGTGACCCATTCAACCGGTGTGCGCGTCACCGAGCTGGCCAGCATCGAGATCCGCGATCTGCTGCACCAATCAGGACAGATGCGCGAGGAGGTCTATCTGCGGGCCGCTATCACGAAGCACAGCAGGCCCAGAACCATCTACCTGACCCACCCCAAGACAATCGCCGCCGTTGAGGCGTGGCTCGCCTACCGCCGCGAACGTGGCTGGGGTCTGTCATCCGATCCAGAGTACCGAGGATTTCGCCCTGATGAGCGCCTTGTGCTGACCCACAAGGGCCGCGCCTTTGAGTTGGCCCGCAAGGTTCGCCAGCTCAACACCGGCCCCATTGAGTACCGGTGCTGTGATGCGCTCCAGCAGCTGATGAGCAGGCTATACCGGCAGGCGGGTATCAAGGGTGGCAGCAGCCACTCAGGCCGCCGAACACTGGCGGCCAAGGTGCTGGCCAATACCGGACGGGTCGAACTGGTGCAGCTGCTGCTGGGCCATGCCGATCCAGACCATGTTTGGCCTTACTTGGATGTGAGAAAAGAGGTGATCAGAATCGCATTTGAAGTTGCCATATAGCGGCATATGCTTGACATATGCTACGGGCGGACATAGATTACATATGTCAGACATATGCAGGAGGATTTATGCGTACTGTATCAATTTTCAAGAATGGTAAAAATCAGGCGGTCAGACTGCCAAAAGATATGGAGTTTCAGGGGGTTAATGACCTTGAAATTATCAAAAATGGCGACACGATCACGTTGCGCCCAGCCCGCCCAGATTGGTTGTCCCTGGCAGAATGTCAGAAGGTGGATGCTGATTTCTTGCAAGAACGTACCGATGTGATCAGCGATGAAGGACGGTTCGCCCTGTGAAGACGTTTATGCTCGATACCTGCATTTGCTCCTTCATCATGCGCGAAATGCCAAAGTCAGTTCTTGAGCGGCTGGCCGCAGAGGTGGCCAGCGGCAATCGGATTGTGATCTCGGCCATCACCTACGCCGAAATGCGTTATGGCCAGATCGGCAAGAAGGCTTCTCCGAAGCTGGGGCCAGCCATTGATGAGTTTGTTCGTCGCCTCGATGGGATCTTGCCATGGGACGCTGCCACGGTCGATAAGACGCTCGAAGTGCGCCAGCAGTTGGCAGCATTGGGCACTCCGATCGGCAATAACGATGCAGCCATTGCCGCCCACGCCCTGACGGTTGGCTGTGTACTGGTGACCAACAATACCCGCGAGTTTTCCCGAGTGGCGGGGCTGCTCTATGAAGACTGGGTTCACTGAGTTTGTAGAGGAAAAAAGTCCAACCATCCGGAATTTCCGGATGGTTGGGGATTGTTCAGTACATTAGAGGGAAATAATGGGTTAGCCCGAAATGCAAAAGGGCATTGGGTAGCAACCCACATGGGCCAGCGCGTAACCTTCACAGAACAGCGCTTCGGTGATGCTGCCGAGTTACTTGCCCGCCGCGTCCTGCTGGCTATGCAGGCTGGTACATACGACGAGTTGAGGGATAGCGCCCTGCTCAAGCAGAGTTACAGTCGAGAGCTGGCCGCCCAGATGTTGGGCATCCACGTAGGCGAGCTGAATGAATGGCTTCTGAGCGGTGTATTGCGCGGTCAGGAGATAACTCCCCCCCGCCCAGACAACCGGAGAGGGGCAGGGAAAATTAGCGGTTATGAACTGGCTATCGTGCAAGAGCGCATGAAGTCAGACTGAGTTAATTAAGGAAAAAAACGGGCGATGGCCAAGACCTACCACATCGAAAAATGGGGCTTGTTATGCTGGCGTGATGGGCTTCCCGTCTTCATTGGCGGGCGGGAGATCACCCCGCACGGGTACGTGTGGTGGTATCCTTGGAACTGGGTTCTGTTCCTGGTAGCCCTGCTGGTAGTCACCCCATATCGCAAGTTGCGCAAGAAATAGAGGAAAGAATGTACAATTACATCATTCTGGTTGGCAAAGGGATACCCGTAGCTGTTGACCTCTTGTCTGAGTCTGCATCCAGCGAAATAGCATCTCTACAGGAACAAGGATTCATTATCGCTTATGACTCTTGCCGAGCTGAAAGTATTGAACATGCATTGAAAACGTGGAAACAGCAAAGGGATGGCACCTATGGCTATGAACACATAATCACTTCTACAACCAACGTACTAGCACAAGATACCAGAGTCATCGAGGTAAAAGGGGTTACTACTGCGACAATTGTGGCCGGAATGAATTTTCTGAGAGACTTCATGGCCTCGATCCGAGACTTCACTGGTGGTAATTCAGGCACCTACATGTCAAAGCTCGATGACCTCAAAACTCAAGCATTGGTACAGCTAAGAAAGCAAGCTGACGAATTAGGCTGCAATGCTCTAATTGGTGTATCAATTGATGTTAACGAGATTTCTGGTGGCGGCAAATCGATGATGATGGTCACTGCAACCGGTACAGCAATCGTTGCGGAAAAAAGGCTCGATGAGAAATGATATGACATTTGGTGATTTGTATGAGCTTCAATGTAAGGTTTTTGAACCTGCAACAGCTGACTTTTCAATACATGAGCTGAAGGGGCTGCTAAACAGTCTGCTCAACAGCTTTCCTCATACAGTTGATGATAAAGGCAATAGACGTCCTTATAAACCAGGTATGGACGAGTCAATAATGTGGTTCAAATGCTATGACCACGTGATCACCCTAATGAATCTCAAGCGAGACGAATTAAAAAACAGAAGAACGTTTTGGATTTCAATTATCGCACTGGTTGTCTCAGTTGTGACCGCAGTTCTTCAGATTGCTTTCCTAGCAAGTTGATAGAGGAAAAACGGACTATGGAAAAGCGGGTGCTGATCCGGGTTTCTCCAGGATTATCCAAAGATGCCGGTACCGGCCTGTTTGAGGAAGAGGTCATCTATACCATCAAGCTCGGGGATGGCAAGGAGATCAGATACAAGACGGCCTACGAGCTGGGTTATATCGTCGGCTCTAATGGTCTGAATTTCGATAATCCCTATGACCCCATCAACACCGAAGTTGACGAGTTTGACGAAGGGTTATGGGCTGGGCGGGCAGCCAGAAAGGCTGGCCAGCAGGCTGGGCAACGTTGATAGAGGAAAAAAAGTACGATGGCAGCACGTTGGAGAAAAATGGACAACAAAACACTCACCATCGCCGTCCTGGCAATGGCGGTGGTCGGCCTAGCAGGCGCGACCGCCTATTACCAGCACCAGTCTACACAGACGTTGGAGGCGTTACAGGTTAATGCCCCCGCACAGATGGATGCAAAAGCACAGGCTGCCGCAAGCGGTGCTGAAAAAAACAAGCCCATATTGATTTTTGATTACTGCATTGCCGAGGGGAATGAGATAGACGACTTGGCATTGACTCGAATCCGCGCCTCTGTGCTTGAGATTGGAGCTAACAGTAAGCCTGATGATGAAAGCTACAAGGTAGCCAAGGAATGGCTAGAGGAAACGGTAGTGCCGATAGAGGCGGTTAAATCGGATGCCAATCCAGATATGGCTGAGAGCATAAAAACCTGCAACTTATACCGTAACCGCGGGAGCCTTTTTGTTTCAACCAGGAACTTCAATCTCCAGATCACCGGCCACTATTGAGTGCTATGGGGTTGCCGAGTACCACGGGACTGTCGATTTCATCTTTGTGAAGAAGGCGGGCTGTGTTCGGCCCAAGTAAGAGGAAAAACGCGATGCCTATTGGCTGGTCATTGAGAGAGTGCCCATGGTGCCGCCGACAGCCCAGTTTGCATCAAGATCAGGACGGGTCTTGGTATGTCGCCTGCACCTTTCATCAGTGCCCAGTTGCGCCACTGACTGCCGGTTACTCAAACCGGCACCTGGCGGCCAAGATGTGGAACTGTGAGGGGCTGCCGGATCTGATACCAGTCCCTGTCGGGAAGTAAGAGGAAAAACGACGATGACTCCACAACAACAAGCCAGCGCATGGCTTCTCAATTGCGCGATTTTGGATACGGAAACTACTGGGCTATATGACGACGCCGAGATCGTCGAGATCAGCATCATCGACGAAAATGGTGGTGTCCTGCTGGATACCCTCGTCAAGCCCCTCAAGCCGATTCCGGCAGAGGCAACCGCCATCCACGGCATCACCAATGAAATGGTGGCCACGGCCCCGACATGGGCCGCCATCCATGAGCAGGTGGCCAAGATTGTCGCCAGCAAACCGCTGGTGATTTATAACGCCGATTACGATCTGCGTTTGATGGCTCAAACCGCCGTGCAATACGGGCTCACTCCGATAGGGACAGAGGCAGGCTGCGCCATGCTGACCTATGCCGAGCACTATGGCGAATGGAACGAGTACAAAGGTACGTACCGCTGGCAGAAGCTGACCAACGCCGCTGCCCAGCAAGGAGTGGTTATCGACGGCAAGGCGCACCGCGCCCTTGCTGATGTGAAGATGACGCTCGGGGTGATCAAGGCTATGGCTGGACTTAGTTCTAAGGAAGGTGCGAATAAGTCATATGGCACGAGAGCATTTACTGGTAACCCATTGATATTAAATGACTAAAATTTCATTTTTTGTTCTTGGGATACTTGTTCGCACTGTCCTTAGTTAAAAACAGGACAGATATTTTCCAAACAACTGAAAGATCCAGCCCTGGTTCAGAGTCAAAGGTTTTATATGTCAGAGCCAAGTAAATTATTCCTAATCGGGTAGCCGGGGGTTTCCACCCCCGCACCACTTACCAATAAGCAAGAGAATATGGAGCTGCTATGTATATTCCGGCCAATCTTGATACTACTCAGTTTCAAGATGATAACCTGCTGAAAAAAACAAGGTTCTGGTTGCCAATCGCATTAGCGATCTTCTTGGTGCTTCTCCGCATGGAAAACAATACTGCTTTCACGCCAATTGTCGATCGGTGGGCTATTTTGTTGTCAGCTTACTGGCCCGCACTGGCCGACTGGATGTCGCGCTCGGCATTTCCTCCTATCACCGGCTTATGGTTCTCACTGTTAGCCATTTTGTTTCCCTATTATGTTTTCCTTTTTTCATGCCACAAACCATACGCAGATAAAATGGTTAACAAATGGCTTTGCGCTGGCGTGAAGCGTCATTTATATCCGCTACTGCTAGTTGTCCTGGTGGGTTGTTTTACTGCGTTAGCTATCTGGGTCGCGCTACCAGAAGAGACGCAATGTCGATATGACTGTGTGCATAAGGTTGTCATTATTCAAATGATATATGGATCCTGTCTGCTGCTCTCCAATTGTTACTTATGGAGCATGGTGTTTTTTTGGCTTAAAAACTTCAACGTGATCCACTTAAACCACACCTGATTGTCCCCCGGGAATTTAACCTCTTAGTCAGAGGGAAAACGGATGAATATTATATTGATGCTTTTTATTTCGCTTGGCAGCGAATTAGAGTCTCTTTGCAGTCCCACCATGGCCTCATCCGGGTAGTCTTGATCGTGTTTTGGGAGTGGCTGCCAGCGTGGTTTAAGCGACTCACGGAACCACGCTGACACTTCATGTCTCATATGGCTAAGGTCATCCTCGCCATCCTTGAGCCCGTGGTTGATCACCCAGGTCGTCATCGTATCCAGAGGCGGCATCAACTCCACCATCCGGTCGTCTTCCAGCGAAAATGCTGGGTCGAATTGCCTTAGCTCAGCCTCGTCAGCCTTGAAACAGTGCCATATCGCCCGGATCAGCGCGTTGCGTTGCGCCCGGTGACAGAACACAGCGGCGGAAAAAAGGTCATTTTCCAACACGCTACGCACGGCGAACCAGTGCTCGTTAGCGTGCGAAGCACCGGCGATACTGATCAACGAGCGGCCATTGGTGACATCTAGCCCTTCGTTCAGCACCTCGGCTACTTCCCACAAAAACGCATTGGAGAGGTCGCCAAGCGACTCCATATCAATATCCATTTCAATTTCCATACAAATCCTCCGTCTTGGTGCCATGACCATACAAATCGGGAAGCGCAAACGCCTGCAAATGCAGCCAGTGATCCAGAGGAATATCGCTCCAGTCACAGACCGGCATCCGTCATTCTGCTCGATGTGCGTTGATTTCCATCCCCAGCCCCGCTAGGCCACTCCTCTCGCCGCCCCTCTACCGCCTTCCTTCGTTGCTAAATCATGCCGTACCTAATATGATTGAAGCTATCCCATCAGGACACTTACAGGCGTATAACGAATGCGGGCACCAAGCTACTACCGGATACGCGATCTCAGCGTGCTGGCCATCATCGGGGTGGTCAGTGTCTTGTTGTTCAAGAGCTTTTTCATCATTGGGATGCCGACCTCCCAGTTCAGCGGGTGCCTGTCGCAGAAGATTTTCCTGGTCAGTAAATCGGAGCGTCAGGTTGTCCGTGGAGGAATGTATGCGGTGAACCTCGACCGGGATCTGCGCATTGCCAAAAGCGGCTCGAAGCTCATCAAGATTGTCGCGGCCAAGGGCGGAGACACGGTGCGGGTGGAAGACAACGGCGTGTGGGTGAACGAGAAGATATTCCTGCCGGTCCCGCTGCAAGGGATTGCAGGCCGTCTCCAGATCGACTTAGCCAGCCTCAAAAAGACCATCACGGTTCCGGCCAACGAGCTGTTTCTCGTGGGCAATACCGACAAATCCTATGACTCTCGCTTTTGGGGCACGATAGATGAAAAAAACGTTCTTGGTCGCGCTGTTACTCTGTGGTGATGCACTGGCAACACAGTCAGCGTCATCTGTTACCCCCCCAGTCGATGTCGACGCCATTGCGCGTGAAATGGCCATCAAGGCAAAGGCCATACAGCAGCAGGCTAGACAAGATCCCGCTTTGACGGCGGTAGCCCAGCAAGCTGAGCAGATCACCGATGAGCAGCAGGCCGCCGCTCAAGCTCTCACCAACGACGCCATGAAGAAGGCTGCCAGCTCCCAGACGGCGGCCCAGATCGGCAAGGTGTTTGGGGACATGAAGCAAAGCGATCTGGTGGCGGTGCTGGGAGGTGACAAGGCCGCCAAGAACGACAAGCCCGAAGCAATGGCGCTTGGCCAGGGGATGATGTTCCTCTCGAAGTCCATGCCGGACAAAGACCTCATGGCGTCCCTGGAGGTAGCGGCCAAGTTCTCGATGCCGGTCTCGTTCATCGGCCTGCTCAAGGGCTCGGGCACCATCACCAACACCGCCAAGAAGCTGCGCGGACTGGCTCAGCAGGCGGGCATGTCTGAGGACCGCGAGCCGCAGGTGCTCCTCAACCCGATCGCCTTTGAGAAGTACGCGATCACCGTGGTGCCGACCATCATCCGCGACATGGGCGATGGCACGTTTCATCGCCTCGAAGGCTCCATCAACGTCAACTATTTCCTCGACGCCGTGGCTCAGCAGGAAGGGGCGGATCGCCTGAACCAGCGGGTGGGGCCCATCTGGCAGATCGAAGAGATCAGCCTCGTGGACGAGATGAAGAAGCGCATGGAGGCCATTGACTGGGAGGCCAAGAAGACAGCGGCAGTCCAACGCTTCTGGGGCAACCAGCGGATGTACTCATTACCCCCGGCAAGCAAGAACGAGCAGTGGAAGATTGATCCGACCGTGCGGGTGGTGAAGGACATGGTGGACCCCAAGGGCAACGTGCTCGCCAAGGCCGGAACTGTCATCAACCCGCTGGCCCAGGCGTATGCGCCGCTGCGCATGATCGTAATCAACCCGCAGTCTCAGCAGGAGCTTGAGTGGGCCAAGTCCTACCGCGAAGCGCATGTGTTTCAGGGCCAGACCATGGTGCTCGCCACGGATTACAGCCGCGAGCAGGGGTGGGATGTCATGAGCCGGGCCAACGACTACTTGCAGACCCGCACCCGCTTGGTACCCAAAGAGCTGGTGGACCGATTCCACCTCAAAGCCACTCCCACTGTCATTGAGACGGTGGGCACCTTGTTTGCGGTGCAGCAGTACGCCATCGACACGCCAAAGGAACCTCAGCAATGAAAATGCTATTGATCGCCATCGGTTTTTTGGCGGGGGTGGTGTTTGCCAACAACTACCCCACGAAATCGGCAGAGATCGCCCATTGGGTGGAAACCAATAAGTTCATGGTGGGGTTGATGCGATGAGGCGCTGGCTGATCGGCTCGCTGTTTACGCTGATGGCCCTGACAGCCTATGCCGCCGAGCCCGGCAAGGATTTCAATTTGGACTGCGAAGACGGCAAGATCCTGACCGGCATCATCGACAAGATCTGCTGGTCCTGTGTTCTGCCGATGCGGATCATGGGGGTGGGCCCCAAACCGGCTGGGGCCGCGGCCAGCAAGCCAATCTGCATGTGCAGGGATAGCAACGGCGTCCCCGAGTTTGGCTGGCAGCTGGGCTACTTTCAGCCTGCTCGGGTAGAAGAGGTAGTTAAAACCCCTTGGTGCAGCCCCTTCTTGGGCGGCATCAAATTGCAGAACAGCGCCTTTGAGGTGGGACGCGATAAGGCGTCAGACCACACCGATAAGCCGCAGAATGTGTTCATGGATTCGCACTACTTCTCCTATCCCATCTTCCAGCTGCTCAACCTGCTGATGATCCCCAGCTGTGCCGGTGACATGCACCAGGACATCGATCTCCTGAACATGACGGAAATCGACCCGCTCTGGAGCAACGACTTGCTGACCTTCGTCCTCAATCCCGAGTCGGTCGTGTTTGCCAACCCCCTCGCGCTGGCCTGGTGCATGGCTGACTGTGTCGCCACCACCCTCAAGTCCGAATCCGAGTCCAACTACTTTTGCGCCGGGTGTGACGGGTTGATCTACCCCCATACCGGCAACATTCATGGCATCACCGATCCGGTCCAGAACTCCAGCCTGCTACTCCAGCGGCAGCTGGCAGCCCTTCATCGCCGGGGGCTTGCTGAAAAGACCATGGGGGAGGAGGAGATGTGCGGCACCACCTACAGCTACTTCATCCCACGCTCGCAGTATCGGGTGTCGATGCTCTACCCCGTGCCTGAGTCAGCGCGTTCCCGCCCACTGTTCGACCCCCCGAAACAATCGTCGGGTGGTTCCAGCAGCCCAACCAGCTTTGTGCCCTCTGACGACTGCTGCCACCGGCTCGGTGAGTCCGTGCATCAGTGGTCGACGCTCAAGGGCGGGCGATCACGACCGGGCAAGGAGAACTATGTGTATCTCATTTGGCGCTACGTGGACTGCTGTGTGCCAATGCAAAGTATGTAACGAAAAGGAACGATATGAAGGTTGAGAGCACTTCGGCGGATCGTGGGATAAAGCATATTTCTCTGAGTGTGCTGTTCACCTATTTCACGGTTTTTGTGTTTCACCCCGCCTTCATGTTGCTCGGCCTCGCCAGCCTCACGCCGGGGCGGGCACTGGCGGCCCAGTCCAGCGCCATTTACGAGAACCTCAAGGGCAAATACCAGCTCGATACCCCCGACAACGATGTGTCGCGCCAGGATGAGGTGATGAACATCCGCCAGACCTACGGCAAGGGCAGCGGGGGCGCGGCCAGTGTTATCGAGAGCCTGAGCAAGTACCAGGGGCAGAGTCACGTTGCCGACAACGTGAACCTCTCTGCCTACCCCAAGGGCAACTTCTCCCAGAACTATCAGGACAGCTACAACCAGGCCGCATCCGGCGGAAACGGGATCGGCAATCTGACCATGCCCGGGGTGTCTGGCAACAATGCCAGCGTGCGCTATGCCCCCAATGGCGGCGTGAAGCTGGAGCGTGATGCCAACGGCAATATCATCAGTACCGTGACCGGCGGCGTGGTAAACAACACCATCAGCTCGGTGGTGGGGGCGGAGGCGAGCAACGGCGAGACATCCTTTGCAGCCAAGAACACCTACAGCCCTCACGATGAGGAAGGGCTGATTGATGTGGTCAAGGGGCGGATCAATGCCGCCCAGGTAGGCGGGAATACCTCCGACAGCGTGGCTTACCGGACCATCATGGAGAGCTACCAGCTCAACAAACCCCAGAACATCAGCCGCGACGATCCGGTGTTCCTCGGTGCCAAGGGGGCGGTCAATGATGCCCTCACCCAGAAGGGCCTGTTTGAGGGCTCCTGTCAGAGCTTGACCACCACTACCACCAAAAGCACCCATTACCCCGATTGGAAGGAAAGCCGCTGCTCCAGCCCCAAGAAGGACAACTATCAATCCTGCGAGCTCAAGCGGGATCTGCACGTACCCGTCTATATCGAGGGGGGCGCGGGCGAAATGACTATCTGTGGGCCCGATTGCGTCAAGATCCGTATCGGTGAGGCGGGCGATAACTACTGGAATGGCAGATCGTGTGGCATCTTCACCAACTCCTTGAATCTCAGGTTTTCCGCCGAGGCCAAGGTGCGGCAAGCCCTCGTCACGATGGCGGAATGGGATGACCACATGGAAGTGAAGCTGGGCACAAGCGTCCTGCTCTATCACGTAGATAGGCAGATGCGAGATCCGGCCACCTATCCGTTCCCTGTTGCCGGTAAAGGCTGCGAAACCAACACCAGCTGGTACTTGGGTGATGGCCAGGGCAGCAAAAAGGTGGGTGGCTATATCGACGTTACCAACCTGGTGCGCAACAGCTTGGTGAACGATGCCGACCGGCTCATCAACCTGTCAAACCGCGTTGCGGTGGGTGATGGCGGTGAGGGCCACTTCGAGGTCACCATCTATTTCGACGACGTTAATTTCCGTGACGATCACATCCAGATTCCCGATGGCTGCTATGACGCCGTGCTGCGCTCCGATGGCATTTGCCAAATGGATCGATGGGTACCCACCGACCAGGGCACCAAGCGCCTGCCTGACGCGATCCTGAACTATGGCCAGCCGCTCTATCCGGGCGATACCGGGCACTTGACATGGAAAGCCAACGCCGAGGGTTACTTCTGCGATCCGCTGGCCAAACAGCGGTTCGTGGTCGGTGACCAGTCATATTCCTACGAGGACATTAAGAACCTGCCAGATGGGTGCGCCAAGCAGAAGGCCAATCCGCAGTGCATCGAGAAGAGCCGGGATTGCGTGCCGGGTTGGAAGGACTTTGGCACGGGTGCCTGCTACATGGAGGAGATCGTCTACGACTGCGACGAGGGTCAGACCATCTCGGAGATCGTGGCCAATACCTCCAACACCTGCGGGGAGTTGCCCTGCATCGGCACCGACTGCGCGGCGGGGGCCCCGGAGAAGAACGGCGACTTTGCGACGACAGCCGGGCTGTTGCAGGCGATGTCCTTCATCTCCGCCGATGGCACCTGCGATGTAGACGACCCGACCAAATGCAAAGTATTCCCGGGCAAGCAGCAGTATTGCGGCTGGGCGGTGGGGCTGGTGGGCAGCATGACCGATACCAACTGCTGCGAAGAGCCCGAAGGCGGGATCAACATGATGTCGGCGGCCATGGCGGCATTCTCGATCATGCGCTCCCAGAACTGGCAGGAGATTGCTACAGGCGCGTCTGACTTCACCGGTTCATCGAGCTTCACTGCCATCTATGACGGGGTAGCGTCGGTCGGGAACACGGTGGCAGGTGCAGCTGAGGCCGCCTGGAACTCGTTGACCACCGCCTCCAACACGATCATGAGTTCGCTCGGACAGGAAGTGGCTACGGAGGCGGCCAAGGCAGCTGGTGGGGAAATAGCGAAGGAGGGGTTGATTGATGGCCTCATGTACCAGGTCAAACAGAAAGTCATGGGCACCATCTACAACACCTTGGGCGAGAACCTGGTGGGGGATTTGATCCAGGAAAAGGCGGGAGAGTATGTCCTCACAGGAGTGGCAGAATCGATCGCATCCTGCGTCTCCGTGGTGATGATTGCCTATACCGTCTACAAGCTGACCATGATGCTCGCGCAAATGCTGGTCTCCTGCAAACAAGAGGAGCTGGAAACGGCATCCAAGATTCACGAAAAGGCCTGTTTCAAGATTGGCGGCACCTACTGCATCAAGGAGATCAACGTCGGGGTCAAGAAGGTGTGCGTGAAGCGGGCCCAGGATTATTGCTGCTACAGCTCCATGCTGCCTCGGGTGGTGATGCAGCAGGCCGTTGTCCAGCTGGGACTCTCAGACTGTAGCGGGATCACCGTCGCGCAGCTGCAACAGCTGGACTGGTCGCGTATCGATCTCACCGAATGGATTGCCGAAGCCACTCTTGGCGGGGCGCTGCCAGACGGGCAGGACGATCTCACCCTGGAGGCGCTGACCGGCAATGGCCATGTGCTGGCCGGTGGGGCGGACCGGGACAACACCCTCGAACGGCTGAACAACCGCTACGAAGGGGGCAAGTTGATACAGGCCTCCCAGGACACCCAGGACAATATCCAACTGGAGACAGTGGACTGCTCCTATTTGCCGAGACCGGCTATTTGTAAACTACAATAAAATGCCCTTGACTATCCCAAACAGACAGGGCAAGATGATTATCAAGGCAGTTCATCATGCCAAAGGGAACACCATGAAAAAAATAATGAAAGCCACCACGACCACCCTCGCATTACTCGTCGCCGCTACCTTGGGCGGCTGTTCATCCACCCCGAAGGATGCGGGCAAGCCCTTTGTGCAAAACCCCAAGGAGAGCGTTGCACTGAACGTGGCGGCCTATGCGGGCTACCCGTACATCTTGCGCGATAACGGCTACTCCAACGGGCTGGATGCCCTGGCTACCTCGGGCGGTAATGCGGTGCTGTTGGCCAGTGATCTGGCTGGCAGTCTTGGCTCGTTAGGCGGAGCGTCCCTTGGCTTGGGTTTGGGTTTGTTCACCAGCATGGCCGCAGAATACCCGTTGCCGATGTCAGAGGTGATGACGGCGAAGCTCAACCCCGGTGAGGATTACCGCTCTGCGGCCACCGTGCTGCGTGTACTGAAAGCCAACTACGAGATGCGTGAGGTCAGGGAAAAGACGGATGGCGATACGCTCAAACAGTTCCTCGGTAAGGACTCACTGAACGACTATGTGTGCGAGCCGACCACGTACAAAAAATTCGATTTTGAGTGCTTTGACCCCGCGTACAAAAAGTACAGCCACTTTGTCGGTGTGAGCCGACCCGCAAACGGGACAGAGTTCGGAGAGGTGATGCCGCTCACCCCGGGCAGCTACGGGGTGTATTTCATGACCTCTGACAGAGGGGCAGTGTTGATTCCGAAGGCGGACGCGCCAGATCCCTATTTCACCTATACAAAGGGTGTTTACGTCATTGGCGACACTGTGTTGCCGAAAATCGCGCCCCGTGAGGACGGCAAGCGACTGGTGTTCCTGCACGGCAAGGCGACGCTGATCTAATGCGTGGCAAGGCGTTTGAAAGGACATTGGCCAGCGGCGGGTTGTCGCTGGCAATGAAGGACGGGGAGGGTGCTAGCTAGACCTCCCCAAATAAGTTGGCCTCATCATCTGGTGGAACAGATATGAGGCCGTGACCACAGATGGAGAAGCATCTATGAGCGTATGTAAATTACCATCCCAGCACGCCGCCCAGCAAGCGGCGCGGAAAGCTGTTCACTTGTATCGTGCGGGAATGCACACAATGGCATCGCGCATCTGGAAAGAGTCAATCCGAGCTTTCGGCTAGATATTGAACTAAGGCGGTATAATACCGCCTTTTTTATATCCAAACGCCAGATTTTGTCTTTACCCCCGTCACAAATCCCGTAAAAACATTTTTACACTAATCGTTAAACGGTGCTGAAATTGCGCCGTTTAGTGGCCAAGGATGTCGCTGCAAAGTGCGTGTAATCAATGGATTAGTGTGTGTTTGTGATGTTGCCTCGGAGACTTACCCATTGAGTGAATCCCTAGCGAAATGCGTCAATACCCTAATGACCCACGGCATGTCCAAAAAATACCTGATGGTATTTCTGCTGCTCTTGCTGATGGGGTGGGCCATGTGTTTGCGTGCTGGGATGGAAGAGGCTGATCAGGCGAAAAAGCGCCTGGCGCTCATCTGGCCAGACTACACCCAAATGGTGGCAAGTGAGCAGGACTTTATCGTGGCACTCGCCCACAAATGCGAACTGTATCATGTGCCGCAGGTACGCAAGTCGGTGGAGGATTGCCTGCGCCGTGCAGCCAATGACCCCACGACAAAGATCCCACGAAGTATCGACAGAGAAAGCGCCCCTGCGTTGTTCGAAGCCTTGCTGGTCGAGGAGGGGGTGCCGCCCAATATGTGACGCTGGGGGGCGTACACACCGTAACTCCACTCTTCCCCCTTAATCTCCACGAGGAAATCAGTCGTCTCACCACAATCAGGGCCGTGGGCTAAGCAGTTACCGCTGCCATCGCTCACGGCAAGCCTGATTTTCCTTGTTGAAGCACTTTTAACTATCCCGTGTTGCATGTTTGTGGCATCTAAGAATGATGGTAGGTTGTTGCTAGGCGGCGGACTGTGCCAGCGCATTGCGGGGCGCAACGCCTCACCAGCCATCTTGGGTTATCCCTTACGTGACGCATCGCAGAGGTAGATATGAAGAAGCTTGAGATAAAGATAGATAGGGCAAAGTGGATCCTGTACGGCAAGGCCACGCTCATCACCCTGCCGGTCGCCCTCATCCTCTCTAACCTGGTGCTGCTGATCTACGTCGTCACGTTCCGGCACAGCGTCAGCTATCCACTCATGTTTGCCAATCGGGTGTTCATCGGGGTGGTGACCTTCTACCAGATCAGGAACTACCTCCAGCGCAAGCAGGCCAGTGCCAAGCAGTGAGGGTAGGCAGAGGCCCGAATGACAAGGCACGCTCACCAGTTGGTGGGGTCACATCTCTCGGTTGATAGGGTTAAGCTCGATGTCCTCAAGGGAGCGTGGCGGCCTGACTTTCACCCCGGTCGAGAGACCTGGCCAGCACACGTTATCCAGGAAGTGATCGCCTTGAATGACCGCGGTGCCAGTCCCTTGAGGACAAGCAGTTGCCCGCGCTGGAGATGATGTCTCCCAGGTCGTGATGGAACGGCGGGGCAGGCTGACGGATGCACAACTTCGGGTGCCGGGCTGATGCAGATCAGCTTTTGGGCGAGAGAAATGGAGCAGGATGAATCTGCCATATCACGTAATCAGGGAGGGCCTATGGCCACATTGATCAAAGGTCGAAAACAGGAAGAGGCAATCGCATTTGCCCAAAGTCAGTACAATGCGGTGTGGGTGAACTACCCGAACGGGAGCTGCGGGTGGGAGGTGAAAGGGATGAGCGATGACCAGTTCCGGCACAAGATGTTAGAGACGTTCTGCGGTGAAGCGATCCCCGGCGATCCCCACAGTGCGGGCATTGTCACCGTCGAGTGAGGATAAATATGCGCTACCTGCTCAGCGTTGCCTGGCACTTCTTGAGCGGCAAGCTCACCCTCCGGCACGCAATCTATGCCCTGCGCGTTAGACCCGTCGCAGTGATCAGCAAGGGGAAGGCCTGGGTGGTGGATCCGGGGTTCAAGGTGGGCGGATAAAAGACCGGCGGGAGACGTTGAGCACCCAGATGCTCGCTTTGCCGGGCCATTGTCCTCGAAGGAAAATCTGATGCAGGCAGGCACGCCCACCCTGTCAGTTGCACGTTACCTGCCGATGTCCCTGGTTGAGATTATTGATCCCGCAGTTCTTCCACATGCACGCTTAACGCCCCCTCGGCCCCGTTTTCACTTCCGGCGATAAAGAGGGTGACGTTGCTGGTGGCCGTGGTAAACGACGACCCCATCATCCCGCAGTTCTCATCGTATATACAGGCAAAGAACGGCTTCCCCTCGGTGTAGTGCTCTACGACGCTCGTCGGTTTCCCGAACTGCTTCACCATTTCGTCTTTGAGGGTGTTGTACTTGAGCAGCGCGTTCAGTTGGCTATGGGCCTGCCTGCTGTCAAACAGTGCCAAGTCCATGTGGACCGAATATAACCCGTTCTTGAAGAACTCATATCGGTAGGGCGCAGCGGTCCTCAACTTCATGAACAGATCTGACTTGGGGCTGCCCTGGTAAGTCAGATTATCGGAAAACTTATACTGCATCTTGTACCCGGTGTTGAGGGCTGCGACGCGCTTAGGGGAATCGCCCCAGCTGAGCGTGGTAAACCCGGATGCCGGTGCGGCGCTTGCCGTGCTGGCCAAGGCCATCGTGGCAGCGGTGATGGCCAGTGCGAGTGGTTTCATTGATTCTCCTATCAGGTGTGTGCTGGTGGGTGAGCCACCAGTGATGGTCTGCTACATGGTTGTCCACCCGCTACATTGGCGAGCCGTATCGACAAGATCTTTAGCGAAGGTGTGTTCATGCTGGCGCATTCGTGCTTGGGTCAGCATATCGAGGACGTAGGTGAAGTTGGTCTCTGACAATTGCACCTCGCTGTCGACTCGGACCATATGGAAAGATTGCTCCAGCGACTCGCGATAGTTGGCCATGGTGCGGTCATGCTCTGAATCACGCTCGATCACAAACAGGGCACTGAATTGATCGCTCATTAAGGTGATGAGGCGTTGCGGCTGTACCGGCTGCGTCTCACAGATGAGCTCCAAACTGCAATAGGGTTCGCACTCCCAGAAAATGGCGTCGAGGAGGTCTGCGAACGGGCCATGATTGACTTTTTTCGCGTGCAAGACCCAGAAGCCCAGCGGCACCTCCGTCTCTTTTTCGCGCATCGCGGTTTTAAAGACGGCGGGCGGAGGGCAATGACCCAGTAGGAATTGCTGCAATTCAGCGAGATCACACTCGTACATCCGGGCCCAGGTTTTTAACGGAACAGGGCTGGCCTGCAATACCGTTTTGAGATGGCGAAACTCCCCTTTGTCCAGGAAGTAACGCCGCTCATCCTCCTGGTTCCCCACCGTTGTCAGCCATGGATAATCCCCTGGCTCGCTATTTATCCAGAGGCCGGGCAAGTTGTAATCGCTGCGCTTATACAGCTCCAGTTGCGGGGAGCGGGGGTCGAAATCCAGTGGCGGTGCGCTAACAGGCTCGGGTAGCACCGTCTGTGTGCGGCCCACTAAGGCCTGGACGTAGTCACGATCCTTGACAGGCAGATAGTCAGAACCGGCCCAGCGGTGCTCATGAGCGAAATTCCCTTTGTTTACGTCAGCTAGCGTCAGCCTGGGGTGCTCATCGCTGTTGCCAAGGAAGGTCGCACTCGGGTACTGCCGCTCCTGCAACAGGCGCATCTTGGCCGCAAATGCGCGGTCCTTAGTATCAGACCACGACCAGGCGCATAGTGGGGTCAGCCACTCGAAGAACGCCTCGGAAAGCACCCCTTGCAGCCTCTTGTCGATGACCAATTCATCGGGCACGCCGATGAGCAGGTTATTGGGCACATTCACGGACCAAAACTCGGAGAGGAGAGTGGCCGCCGATAGCGGCTGGTCAGGCAGAAAATACCGGCATCGACGCAGCTTCAACCTCGCGTCGGCGACGGCCATCACCAACAGGGGGGTAAGCCCATTATGCGAGATGCACTCCCGTCCTAGCAGCTGATCGCTTTCCAAGATCCCGTCTTGATCCGTCATGAAGAGCCGCTTTGAACTCTGGATCGAGAAATACTGCTTCATCATCTGCCATCACCTCACCCGTTACCTGGAGACCCAATCATATCTGGATGCGCAGCGCGATACAGAGTGATCGCGCTGCTACCAGGTACCTTTTCCTCACAGGAAAAGCTTGAGGTTATCGTCAAGCTCAACACCGAGCTGGGTGGCCAGCATGGCGGCGGTGAGGGCCACCGCGTCCCCGCTTTTTGTGATCTTGCCCAACGTCATGCACCGCCCATCCCACAGACCACTGGCGCGGGCCGTCAGCCCCTCGCGTTCCAAGCGGACAAGGTCGTGCAGCTGTGCGGGGTTGCGCAGCAGGGGGAAGACCCGACAGATGGCGAGAAAGCCGACGTTGTGGGGCAGTATCGACAACAGGCGCAGCATGGGCAGCCCGCCTGCCTCCTTGCTGAGCTCACGATAGACCTGCCAGAGTTCCCGAGTGTAGGGTGCCCATTTGTCCCAGCTCGATTCGAGCCGGTCCAGAGACAGGCTGGCCAGCTGTTTAAGGCTGACGCCCAGCAGGCCCGCCATCGCTTCCTTAAAAATCCCGGGGGTCACCAGCTTGTCCGAAGTCTTGGAGACCGTTGCCTTCTCGCTCTCCATCACCTCAGCCGGGCAATTCATGGTGATGAAACCGCCGAGTGGGTTGGAGTGGTCGTAGATGGCGTTCAAGGACGGAGAGACCTTTGCCGCCGTGCCGTTTATGGAGGCAAACAACTGCTGCTTGTGGATCAGCTCCTCGGTACCCACAACATGTAGTGGTATGGTCTCATTCCATTCGGGATCCTGTTCGGCTCGCAGAATGCAGCTCTTGTATCTATTCACCAGGACGGGGTTGACGGCATCAGTTCTGCCGGGATGGGATAATCTGTCTTCTCGATGCACGCCCT
>NZ_JAPCIQ010000027.1:0-46054 GCF_027707405.1 Aeromonas sp. QDB68
CAGGGCGGTGAAGATATCAAAGACCCGTTTTCCGGTAAATCGCAATGCGGCTCCGCTTAAGTGAACAGCATTGCGCCCCTTGGGGCGGCGTTTTTTTATGGCAAATCGGCTCAGGCTGGCCTGTGGTGCCTGTCCAGCCAGCCCTGGGCAAGGCCGATCAGCAGGCCTGCCAGGTGAGCCATGTTGGTGGTCGCTTTGGTTACCGAGCAGTTTCCGGCAACCAGGCCTCACCCCGGCCTGTGGTGTCTGTCCAGCCAGCCCTGGGCAAGGCCGAGCAGGCCCGCCAGGTGAGCCATGTTGGCGGTCGCTATGGTTGCCGAGCAGTTGCCGACAACCAGGCCTCACCCCGGCCTGTGGCGCCTGTCCAGCCAGCCTTGGGCAAGGCCGACCAGCAGACCCGCCAGGTGAGCCATGTTGGTGGTCGCTTTGGTTGCCGAGCCGTTGCCGGCAACCAGGCCTCACCCCGGCCTGTGGTGCCTGTCCAGCCAGCCTTGGGCAAGACCGACCAGCAGGCCGACCAAATGGGCCATGTTGGCGGTGGGGGTACCGAGCATGTCCAGGAAGCCGAGCGCCAGCCAGACCAGCATGAAGCCCATCAGGGCTGGCGGCATGGCGAGGCCGCAATCCGGTTGCAGCCTGGTTCGCAGCCAGCTGTAGCCGAGCAGGGCATAGACCACCCCGGAGAGGCCGCCAAAGCGCGGGCCGCTGACAAAGAACTCGGCGATATTGGGCAGGGCCGCCCCGATGATGAGCAGGATGAACAGCTTGCCGCTGCCGAGGCGTTGCTCTATCTGGCCACCGAGATACCACCACCACAACAGGTTGAACACCAGGTGCAGCACCGAGAAGTGGATGAAGGCCGGGGTGACGTAGCGCCAGGCCTGCCAGTCGGTGAACTGGGCCAGGGTGGGATGGAAGGCGAGCTCGTCGAAGATGGGTAGGCCGATGGCATCCAGAGCGTAGATGGCCAGGCAGGCGATGATAACCACCAGGGTCAGAGGGCCCGCCTGGTGGAGGAAATCGGTGACCGGATCCGTCATCCCCTTGCTGTAGTCGATCCGGGCATCGGCATGGCCGGATTGCCAGGAGGCCTCCATGTAGCGGGGATGATTGGGTTCGCTCAGGAAGCGTTTGACCTCCTGCTGGGCCTGGGCGAGGCGCCGTTCGTCCGCCAGCCAGACCGAGACGCCGAGCTCGGACTGGGTCAGCTCGCACGGAATGCCCAGGGTGGCGAGATAATCCACCAGCGCCTGGGCCATGCGGGCGTCACCCAGCACCAGCAGCTGGATCATGCCGGTCGAGGAGGTGCGACCCGCCTCTGTCATGCGTCCCCCGCCTGGATGGGGAACTCCCTGCGCCAGGCCTCGAAACCGCCATCCAGGCTATAGACCTCGTCATAGCCTTGTTGCAGCAGGTACTGGGCCGCCCCCTGGCTGCTGTTGCCGTGATAGCACATCACGATGACGGGGGTATCGAAGTCCACCTCGTTCATAAAGCGAACCAGGGTGCCGTTGGTGAGGTGGAAGGCGCCGACCGCGTGGGCCGTCTCGAAGGATTGGGGATCGCGAATGTCCACGAGACGGGCTTCGCCTGCGCTCAGCTTCTGGTGGGCATCATGGGCGCTGATATGGGCAAACTGGTCCATTGAGATGTCCTGAAAATGGAAGGTTGAAGGGCAGTTTACCGCAAGCGGCGGTTTGCGCTAAGTGTGCAATGGAGGCGGCATCGAGGGGATCGCAATTTTCTTCAATATCGTGCCGCCCGGGCCGGGTAGGCTCGGGCTTCCCTCAATTGAACGAGCATCATCCATGGAATTCAGTCTGCTGTTATCCATGGCCGGGTTTGCCCTGGCCATGTCCATCTCCCCGGGGCCGGTGAATCTGGTCGCCCTTGGCACCGGCGCCCGGTACGGTTTCACGGCCAGCCTGCGCCACGTGGTGGGGGCCACCCTCGGCTTCATCCTGCTGCTCCTGCTGATGGGGCTGGGTCTTGGCGGCGCCCTGTCCCGCTGGCCTGTGGCGCTGGGGGCCATTCACTGGGGCGGCGTGCTCTTTCTCGGCTGGATGGCCTGGCAGTTGCTGGTGGACAGCGGCGAGGTGAAGGAAGTAGAGGGTGTGCCCCCCGCCTTCTGGTACGGGGCCTTGATGCAGTGGCTCAATCCCAAGGCCTGGCTCGCCGCCAGCATGGGGATGGGAGCCTATGGGATCGCGGGCGGCATGAGCCAGATCGCTTTCTTTACCGGCATCTATCTGGTGATCTGCCTCGGCTCCATCGCCTGCTGGGCCTATGCGGGCAGCCGATTGCAGGGGTGGCTGGTCTCTCCTCGCCGGTTGCGCTGGTTCAATCGGGCCATGGCGCTCTTGCTGCTGCTCAGCGCCGCCTATCTGGTGCGCTCGTCCTGAGGGACGAGCTGCGCTCTGTACTGGCCCGGGGTGGCGGCCACCCGGCGTTTGAACTGGCGCTGGAAGTGGGCCTGATCGGCAAAACCGCTGGCAAGGGCCACTTCCGCCAGGGGCTGCCCCTGGCGCAGCAGGGTGCGGGCGTGGCGAATGCGCTGATCGAGCAGGTAGGCGTGGGGCGTCATGCCGTAGTGGCGGCTGAAGGCGCGCACGAAGTGGGAAGGGGTAAGCCCGGCCACCGCACTCAGCTGCGCCAGGGTGAGGGCGCAGGCACTCTCGTCCTGCATCAGCTCGGCGGCTCGCTGCAGGTGCCGGGGAGGGCGGTCATCCCACTTGGCCGGGGTGAGCCTGGCCAGAAGCTGGCGGCTGAAGAGGTGGCAGGCCACTTCGCGAGCCAGGGGATCCGGCTCCTCTACCAGTTGCCGGTGAAGCCGGCAGAGCCCCTGGTAGAGCAGGGGATCCCGGCTTGCGGTCATGTCGAAGGGGCGAAACGCGTTGCCGAGCCCGGCCTCCTCCTGCTGGCGCTGCAACCAGAGGTTGTCGATGTAGAACATCAGATAGGACCAGGGCTGGTCAGCGACGGGATTGCAGGCATGCACCTCTTCCGGGTTCATCAGCACCAGGCTGCCGCGGCCGACCTCTTGCAGGCTGCGCTGGTTGAGGTAGTGGCTGTGGCCGCCGGTGATGGCACCGATGGAGAAGTGGGGGTGGCTGTGCTTGTCATAGCAGACGCGCCGGCCATCCTGCACCGCCCGCGCCTCGATGAAGGGCAGGGCGGGATCGTGCCAGAAGTGGTGCTGATCCTGCGTCGCCCGCGCACGGCTCACAATGTGCTCCTCGGCGGGGGGCTGTTCCCCTGCCGGGCTCGGGGAGCGCGGCAGGGGAAGGGTGACGATGGTTGCTGCATCCTCAGCCGCCGAGATAGGCCTGGCGGACGGCGGGGTTGGCCAGCAGGGCTTCTCCCGTGTCTTGCAGCACCACCCGGCCGTTCTCCAGCACATAGCCGCGATCCGCCAGCTTGAGCGCCTGGTTCGCGTTCTGCTCCACCAGGAAGATGGTCATCCCCTTCTGGCGCAGTTGCTCTATGGTGTCGAAGATCTGCTGGATGACGATGGGCGCCAATCCGAGGGAGGGTTCATCCAGCAGCAGCAGGCGCGGCTTGCTCATCAGGGCGCGGCCGATGGCCAGCATCTGCTGCTCGCCGCCGGACATGGTGCCTGCCCGCTGCTCCAGCCGCTCGTGCAGGCGGGGGAACAGGGTAAAAATCTGATCCAGCAGGCCGCGCTGCTCCGCCTTGTCGACGAAGAAGGCCCCCATCAGCAGGTTCTCCTCCACCGTGAGGCGGGCGAAGATGCGGCGCCCCTCCGGCACCACGGCGATGTCTTTGCGCATGATGCGGGCGGTGGTGAGAGAGTCTATCTGCTCCCCCTCGAACCAGATGCTGCCGCTGCTGGGCTTGGGTTCGCCGCACAGTGTCATCAGCAAGGTGGTCTTGCCGGCGCCGTTGGCGCCGATCAGGGTGACGATTTCCCCCTCTTTTACCTCGACGCTGACGTCGTGCAGCGCCTGGATCTTGCCGTAGTGGGTCGATACGTTGCGAAGTTCTAACATCTTTTTGTCCTTACGACTCGCCCAGATAGGCCTTGATCACCGCCGGATTGCTGCGGATTTCGTCCGGTTTGCCGTGGGCCAGCGGGGTGCCCTGGTTGACCACGAAGATGCGGTTGGAGATCTCCATCACCAGCTTCATGTCGTGCTCGATCAGCAGCACCGAGACCCCGAACTCGTCCCTCAGGTTGGAGATGAGCTCGTTGAGCTCGTCGGTCTCCTTGGGGTTGAGGCCTGCGGCCGGTTCATCGAGCATCAGCAGTTCGGGCCGGGTCGCCATGCAGCGGGCGATCTCGAGGCGGCGCTGCTGGCCGTAAGCCAGGTTGCCCGCGGCGCGGTTGGCGAGATCCTTGAGGCCCACCTTTTCCAGCCAGAAGGCGGACTGCTCCAGCCCCTCTTTCTCGGCACGGCGGAAAGAGGGGGTCTTGAACAGGCCGGCGATGAAGCCGGTATTGAGATGCCTGTGCTGGGCCACCAGCAGGTTTTCCACCGCAGTCATCTCCTTGAACAGGCGCACGTGCTGGAAAGTCCGCACAATGCCCTTGCGGGCGATGAGGTGGCCGGGCAACCCCTGGATCTCCTCACCCTTGTAGCGAATGACACCGCCACTCGGGCGATAGAAGCCGGTCAGGCAGTTGAAGATGGTGGTCTTGCCCGCCCCGTTGGGGCCGATGATGGAGATCACCTCCCCCTTTTCCACATCCAGCTTGACGCCGTTGACTGCGAGCAGGCCACCAAAGCGCATCGACAGATCTGAGACATCCAACAATGGTTGATTGTTGCTCATTTACGCAGCTCCATATGGGGTCGACTCATGGGCAGCAGTCCCTGCGGCCGCCAGATCATCATGAATACCATCAAGAGACCGAACATCAGCATGCGATATTCGTTGAACTCGCGGGCGAGCTCCGGCAGCACCGTCATCACGATGGCCGCCAGCACCACCCCGATCTGGGATCCCATGCCTCCCAGCACCACAATCGCAAGGACGATGGCCGACTCGATAAAGACGAAGGATTCCGGGCTGATGAAGCCCTGGCGGGAGGCGAAGAAGCTGCCGGCAAAGCCCGCGAAGCAGGCGCCTATGGTGAAGGCGGTCAGCTTGATGATGGTGGGGTTGAGCCCCAGGGACTTGCAAGCGATCTCGTCTTCCCGCAGCGCCTCCCAGGCACGGCCGAGCGGCATGCGCAGCAGGCGGTTGATGACGAACAGGGTCGCCACTACCAGCACCAGGGCCATCAGGTAGAGGAAGATCACCTTGTGGTTGGCGTTGTAGGCGATGCCGAAGAAGTCGTGGAAGGTGCCAAAGCCCCCATCCTTGACGGTGCGGTTGAACTCGAGCCCCCCCAGGGTCGGTTTCGGAATGCCGGAGATCCCGTTCGGACCGCCGGTCAGGGTGGTCATGTTGTTGAGCAGGATGCGGATGATCTCGCCAAAGCCCAGGGTGACGATGGCCAGGTAGTCCCCCCGCAGCCGCAGCACCGGGAACCCGAGCAGGAAGCCGAAGGTGGCCGCCAGCAGACCTGCGATGGGCAGACACTCCCAGAAGCTCAGACCGAAGTAGGTGTTGAGCAGGGCGTAGCTGTAGGCGCCGACCGCATAGAAGCCGACATAGCCGAGGTCGAGCAGACCGGCGAGGCCCACCACCACGTTCAGTCCCAGCCCCAGCATGATGTAAATCAGGGTGAGGGTGGCCAGATCGATGGCGCCGCGAGAGGCCATGAAGGGCCAGCTCACCGCAAACAGCAGCACCAGCACGGCGGTGAGGTTATAGAGCTTGGGGGCCTCTTCGGGGCTTGGCAGCACCAGCTTGGTGAAGCCGACGGAGAAGCCGCTTATGGAGGCCTGGAACAGCCGGCTTATCTGGCCGCGCAGCATCTGGAACCAGAAAACGATGGTGGCGCCCCCCAGCAGCCAGGCCAGCGACACATCGAGGCGGCTCACCACCAGCAGGCGGGAGCCATCGGTCTCCAGCTTGAAGCCGAGCAGCCAGAAGGAGAGCACCAGCAGCACCAGGCTGGCGATGCAGGCATGGATAAATTGACGTTTCATCAGACTTTCTCCACTTCCGGACGGCCGAGAATGCCAGTGATGGTCATGAACAGCAGCACGAGGGCATGCATAGATTGGTTTTTCATACCTTCTCGACCTCCGGACGACCCAGGATGCCGGTGGGCATGAAGAGCAACACGAAGATGAGCAGGGCGAACGCCATCACATCCTTGTACTCGGTGCTGAGATAGCCCGCGGTGAGCGCTTCCACCACGCCGAGCAGCAGGCCGCCCAGTACGGCACCGGGAATGCTGCCGATGCCGCCCAATACCGCGGCGGTGAAGGCCTTCAAGCCCGCCATGAAGCCGAGATAGGGGTTGATGACACCGTAGTACATGCCGAGCAGCACCCCCGCGACGGCGGCCAGGGCGGCCCCCAGCACGAAGGTGATGGAGATGACCACGTGGGTGTCTATCCCTAACAGGTTGGCCATCTTGATGTCTTCGGAACAGGCTCGGCAGGCACGCCCCATGCGGGAGCGGCCGATGAACTGGGTCAACGCCAGCATGGTGACGAAGGTCACCACGAAGATGATGAGCTGCATGTAGGAGAGGCTGGCCTGGAAGCCATCCTCGCCGCCGAGGGTCCAGCCCCCGGAGATCAGAGTGGGCATGGCGATGTCACGCGAGCCCTGGGCCATCCGCATCATGTTCTGCAGGAAGATCGACATGCCGATGGCGGAGATGAGGGGGATCAGGCGGTTGCCGCCCCGCAGCGGACGATAAGCCACCCGCTCTATGGACCAGCCATAGCTGCCGGTGATGATGATGCTGACCAGGAAGGCGCCCCCCAGCAGCAGCACGGTGCTGTCGATGCCCATCATCATGAGCCCGGCCATCACCATGAAGGCGACATAGGAGCCGATCATGTAGACCTCGCCGTGGGCGAAGTTGATCATGCCGATGATGCCGTAGACCATGGTGTAGCCGATGGCGATCAACGCATAGGTGCTGCCTATGGTCAATCCGTTCAGCAACTGCTGAACCAGATAAAGAAGGTGTTCGGACATACCGCGTTCCCTGTGTACTTGCCCGCAAAGAAAGGAGGGGTGACTCACGTCACCCCGACCGGCAGATTATTTGAGTTGAGTGGAGGTACCGTCGGCGTGCCACTGGAACACACCGAACTCGAAGCCTTTCAGGTCACCGTTCGGTGCCCAGGTCAGGGGGCCCATCACGGTGTCGATCGGTGCGGCCTTGATGGCGGCAGCGACGGCAGCCGGATCATCCTCGCCCGCCTTGGCGATACCGGCCGCCAGGGCCTGCATGGCGGCGTAGGTGGTCCAGACGAACGGACCGGAGGAGTCCTGACCCTTGGCCTTGAACGCTTCTACGATGGGGGCGTTGGCCGGCACCAGGTCATATTTGTTCGGCAGGGTCACCAGCAGGCCTTCGGAAGCCGGGCCGCCGATGGCGGAGATGTCCTTGTTGCCCACGCCTTCCGGACCCATGAACTTGGCCTTCAGACCCTTCTCGCCAGCCTGGCGCAGGATCAGACCCAGCTCCGGGTGGTAGCCGCCGTAGTAGACGAAGTCGACGTTCTCTTTTTGCAGCTTGGCGATCAGGGCGGAGAAGTCCTTGTCGCCGGCGGTGATGCCCTCATAGGCAACGACCTTGACGCCGGCCTTGTCCAGCGCGGCTTTCACGCTGGAGGCGATGCCTTCACCGTACTGTTTCTTGTCGTGGATGACGGCCACGCGCTGGGGTTTGACCTGCTCGATGATGTACTTGGCGGCGGTCGGGCCCTGGTCGCTGTCCAGACCGATGGTACGCAGGGTCAGCTGGTAACCGCGCTCGGTGATCTTGGGGTTGGTGGAGGCGGGGGTGACCATCAGGACCCCTTCATCTTCATAGATGTCGGAGGCGGGCAGGGTGTTGTCGGAGCAGAGGTGGCCGACCACGAACTTGACGCCGTCGTTGATTACCTTGTTGGCGATGGCCACGGCCTGCTTGGGATCGCAGGCATCATCATAGATGACGGCTTCGATCTGCTTGCCCTTGATGCCGCCCGCCTTGTTGATCTGCTCGACCGCCATCTTGCCGCCGGTGAACTGCATGTCACCGTACTGGGCGACCGGGCCGGTCAGGGGGCCGGCGATGCCGATCTTGATGGTATCGGCCGCATTGGCCATGGAAACTGATCCAAACAGAGCCAAAGAAACCGCTGCTCTGACTGCCATTTTGCTGAAGTTATGCATTGATTCGTCCCTTAATCAGTGAATTGTTTCATTTTATGCACGTCATTCCGAGCCTGTGTCCCGCCAGCCCGGCGATAGATAAGGTTCTATCATTCCTCGCCGGGCAATAACAAGATGTTAAAGATACTAACCGGAGCAGGTGTGAGAGGGGTTTTGTGAAACTAACACGCAGTTTATTGCTGTTTACTGGAGTTTAATGTCGTCAAGGTGGTGCAACATACAGATAACAAATTGTCATGGTGACAATTTCCAGAGTAAAAAACTGACGATATTTCATTCTGCGTCCGCTCTCATTTTGACCAAAATCCGTTTGCGCAAAAAGAAATGACCGCATAGATTAGCCAGCATTGATAATTCACTGGCAGCGCCCGTTAAAACCAAGCCTTTATTCGGGAAATCTGCTACTGTTCCGCCTTTGTTATTCAGGAGACAGAGATGGCAACTATCAAGGATGTCGCCTCGCGCGCAGGCGTATCCATCTCCACCGTCTCACATGTACTCAATCACACCCGTCGGGTCAGCGAAGACGCAACCCAGAAAGTGCTTGAGGCGGTGGCAGAGCTGAACTACGCGCCCAACTCGGTGGCGCGCAGTCTCAAGATCAATTCGACCAAGACCATTGGCATGCTGGTGACCACCAGTGCCAACCCCTTCTTCGCGGAAGTGGTACAGGGGGTGGAAGCCTACTGCTTCGAGCAGGGTTACAGCCTGATCCTGTGCAACACCGAGAACCAGCCGCCCCGCCAGCAGCACTATCTGCGCATGCTGATGGAGAAGCGGGTCGACGGTCTGCTGGTGCTGGGGACCGATATCGACACCCAGTTCAGGGACATGCTGCGTATCCACAAAAACGTGCCGCAAGTGGTGCTGGACTGGGGCAACGAGTGCGATTTCGCCAACGTGATCAACGACAACGCCCGCATCGGCGCGCGTCTGGCGGTGCGCCATCTGCTGGAGCAGGGCCACACCAACATCGTCTGCATCACCGGCCATCTCGCCAAGCCGACCACCCAGCAACGGCTGGACGGGGTGCGCGATGCCCTGGCTGAACAGGGGATGACCCTGAAAGAAGAGCAGATCTTCGAAGGGGACTACGAGAGCCAGAGCGGCTTCGATGCCATGCAGCGCATCCTGGCCCTCACCCCTCGCCCGACCGCGGTCTTTGCCTTCGACGATCCCATGGCCATCGGTGCCATCTGCGCCGCCTGGGAGGCCGGGGTCAAGGTGCCGGACGATATCTCCATGATCGGCTATGACGATGTGGAGATGGCGCGCTTCTCCAGCCCGCCGCTCACCACCATCCGCCACCCCAAGGCCGAGCTCGGTCTGCTGGCGGTGCAACAACTGGTGAGCCGGATCCGCAACAAGGAGCTGGAAGTGGAGTCCATGACGGTGCAGCCCGAGCTCATTGTCCGCCGCTCGGTCAAGTCCCTGCGCTGACGGCGCCACGGGTGCCATGAACAAGAAACCCCCTCGCCAGCGAGGGGGTTTCTGTTTTTGGGCCCCTCTCGAATCTGGGGGCGTCAGGCCTTGAGGCCGAGCCGCCTGGCGAGGCGGTGCAGGTTGCCGCCGTCCAGATCCAGCGCCCGGGCGGTGGCGGCCCAGTTGCCGTCATGGGCCGTCAGGGTCTGCTCGATGAGCTGGCGCTGGAACAGATCGGTGGCGGCGCGAAGGCCAAGGTCGGCAATGGCCGGGGAGGCGGGCTGGCTGACGGTGTCGGCGGGCAGGGATGAGCCCGTCGGTCCCAGGTTGAAGTGGTGGGGTTCCAGGGTCGGCGAGGGGCTCCCCTGTTCGGCCCTGGCCAGCACGGCGGCGCGGTGGATGGCGTGCTCCAGCTCCCGCACGTTGCCGGGCCAGTCGTGGCGCTCGAGCAGTTGCAGCGCTTGTGGCTGGATACGCAGCCGCTCCAGCCCCAGGCCGAGCCGGCAGCGCTCGCAAAAGTAACCGGCCAGCAGGGGAATGTCGCCTGGGCGTTCCCGCAGTGCCGGGGCGTGGATCGGGAAGACGCTCAGCCGGTGGTAGAGGTCGGCCCGAAACTGCCCCTCGACCACCGCCTGCTTCAGATCCCGGTTGGTGGCCGCCAGGATACGCACATTCACCTTGAGCGGGGTGTCGTCACCGATCCGCTGCAGATCGCCGTATTGCAGCACCCGCAGCAGCTTGGCCTGCAGCGCCAGGGAGAGCTCCCCTATCTCGTCGAGAAACAGGGTGCCCTTGTCCGCGAGCTCGAACTTGCCCGCCCGATTGTGGATGGCGCCGGTGAAGGCCCCCTTCACGTGACCGAACAGCTCGCTCTCGGCCACGGATTCGGGCAGGGCGGCGCAGTTGAGGTAGACCAGCGGGGCCTTGGCACGCTGGGAACCGCCATGCACCGCCTTGGCGATCAGCTCCTTGCCGACCCCCGTCTCCCCCAAAATCAGCACGTTCAGCTCCGAGCTTGCCACCACGTCTATCTCGTGGCGCAACCGGGCCATGGCGGGGGAGTGGCCTATCATCTCCGGCTGCTCAGGGCCGGGCCGGGTGCCGGGGACCAGGGGCTCGCTGCTCTGGCGGGCGAGCCGCTCCAGCAGCAGGGCGTTGTCGAGGGCGGCGGCGGCCAGGGCCCCCACCAGACGCAGCTCCTCGTCGCTGATGCCGTCGAACTGGGCCGGGTTCATGCCGTCTATGGTCAGGGCGCCGATCAGCGCCTGATCCGAGAAGAGCGGCAGGCCGACGCAGGCGTGCACCTTGAAGTCGTCGTGATCCGGCAGCAGGCCGTCATAGGGGTCGGGCAGGGCGCTGTCGGCAGGGAAGCGCACCACATCCCCGGCGCGGGCGATGGCCTCGAGGCGCGGGTGATCCTTGAGGGCGAAGCGGCGCCCCAGCACGTCCTGCATCAGGCCGTCGATGGCCAGCGGGATGAACTGGCCCCCCTCGTAGCGCAGCAGGGCCGAGGCATCCGATTTCAGCAGGCTGCGCACGCTCTGGATCAGACGGTGGAAGCGGTCCTGATGGGAGATGCCGAGTTGCAGGTCGAGGGCGATGCGTGCCAGGCTGTCGGTCGAGATCACGATAATTGTCCAAATGACAGTATATTTGTGATTATGACTATAAATGTGTGGTGTCTTAATGACAATGGTTGATATGAGAAACCATTAAAAACAATGAGTTACAGGTTGGCACGTCCGCTGCAATAGCTGGTTTAGTCGAACATACACTATTGCATCCGAGGAACTGCCTGATGAGCATTCACGTCAAGAACAACATCCACTGGGTCGGCCAACGGGACTGGGAGGTACGCGACTTCCACGGCACCGAGTACAAGACCCACAAGGGCACCAGCTACAACAGCTACCTCATCCGCGAAGGGAAAAACGTGCTGATCGACACCGTCGATCACAAGTTCAGCCGGGAGTTCGTGCAGAACCTGGCGGCCGAGATCGATCTCGCCGCCATCGACTACGTGGTGATCAACCACGCCGAGGAGGATCACGCCGGCGCCCTGACCGAGCTGATGGCCCGTATCCCCGGCACCCCCATCTACTGCACCCACAACGCCATCGATTCCATCACCGGCCATCATCACCACCCGGAGTGGAACTTCCACCCGGTCAAGACAGGTGACAGCCTGGACATCGGCAACGGCAAGCAGCTGGTATTCATCGAGACCCCCATGCTGCACTGGCCCGACAGCATGATGACCTACATGACCGAGGATGCGGTGCTCTTCTCCAACGACGCCTTCGGCCAGCACTACTGCGACGAGCACCTGTTCAACGACGAGGTGGATCAGAGCGAGCTGATGGAGCAGTGCCAGCGCTACTACGCCAACATCCTCACCCCCTTCAGCCCCCTGGTGACCGCCAAGATCAAGGAAGTGCTCGGCTTCAACCTGCCGGTGAGCATGGTGGCCACCTCCCACGGCATCGTCTGGCGCGAGGACCCCACCCAGATCATCCTGAAATACCTGGAGTGGGCCGACCACTATCAGGAAGACCGCATCACCCTCTTCTACGACTCCATGTCCAACAACACTCGCATGATGGCCGACGCCATCGCCCAGGGCATCCACGAGGTGGACCCCGGCGTGGCGGTGAAGATCTACAACGTGGCCCGCCACGACAAGAACGAGATCCTGACCCAGGTGTTCCGCTCCAAGGGGATACTGGTGGGCTCCTCCACCATGAACAACGTCATGATGCCCAAGGTGGCGGGCATGCTCGAAGAGATCACCGGCCTGCGTTTTCGCAACAAGCGCGCCTCGGCCTTCGGCAGTTACGGCTGGACCGGTGGCGCGGTGGACCGGATCCAGACCCGATTGATGGACGCAGGCTTTGACATCAGCATCTCTCTCAAGGCCAAGTGGCGGCCGGATGGCTCGGCGCTGGCTGAATGCCGCGAGCATGGTCGCCAGCTCGCCCGTCAGTGGGCGTTGCACCCGCTGGACGCACCCCGCCCGATCACCACAACCCAGACAACCGTGACGCCCGTCCCCGCGATGCCTGCTGTTGAGCCGCAAGCCGCAGCGGCCGCCGCCGAATGGGATGACGACCAGGCCATGCTCTGCACGGTCTGCCAGTGGGTCTATGACCCGGCCCAGGGCGAGCCGGATCAGCTGGTGGCGCCGGGCACCCCCTGGGCCCAGGTGCCGGACAGTTTCCTCTGCCCCGGCTGCGGCATCGGCAAGGAGGTATTTGAACCCTGCGCCGTGGAGGCCTGTGTATGAGCGCAGCAACGCAGAGTGACGCCGGCATCAGCCGGGAGATAGTGGTGATCGGCAGCGGCTTCGCTGCCCAGCAACTGGTCAAGAGCCTGCGCAAGCTTAACGCCGAGCAGCCCATCCGCCTCATCACCGCCGACAGCGGCGATGAGTACAACAAGCCCGACTTGAGCCACGTGGTGAGTCGGGGCTGCCCTGCCGCAGCCATGACCCGTCAGAGCGGCAGCGATTTTGCCGAGCAGCAGCGCATCGCGCTGCTGCCCCACTGCCCGGTGCATGGCATCGACCCTGCCCGGCGGTTGGTGCTGACCGAGCAGGGGGAATTCCCCTACGGCAAGCTGGTGCTGGCCACCGGGGCGAGCGCGGTGCGCCCCGATCTGCCGGGCAGCGAACACCTGGTCACCCTCAACAGCCAGCAGGAGTACGCCGCCATCGAGGCGCAACTGCGCCAGGCCCGCCGCATCCTGGTGCTGGGGGCGGGGCTCATCGGCTGCGAGCTGGCGATGGACATGGCGAGCGCAGGAAAAGAGGTGACGCTGGTGGATCTGGCCGACAGCCCCTTAAGCGCCCTGCTGCCCGCCGCCCTGACC
Source organism: Aeromonas sp. QDB68 (assembly GCF_027707405.1). Lineage (NCBI taxonomy): Bacteria > Pseudomonadati > Pseudomonadota > Gammaproteobacteria > Aeromonadales > Aeromonadaceae > Aeromonas > Aeromonas sp. QDB68. Next base: position 13,546 of record NZ_JAPCIQ010000027.1, read on the forward strand.
GAGCCGCTGCAACAGGCCCTGCGCAGCCAGGGGGTCAGCCTGCAGTTCGGGACGGGTCTCGCCAGGATAGATGCCCAGCCGGGGGATGGCTGGCGCGTCACCCTGACCGATGGGCGCATCAGCGAGCAGGATCTGGTGATCGCCGCGATCGGCCTGCGGCCGAATCTGGCCCTGGCCCGTGGGGCCGGGCTGGCAGTGGAGCGCGGCATCCTGGTCGATGATCGGCTGCAGACCAGCGATCCCCACATCTTCGCCCTGGGGGATTGCGTGCAGTGGCAAGGTCAGCTGCTCCCCTTCCTGCAACCCATAGTGCTGGGGGCCAATGCGCTGGCGCGCACCCTGCTCGGCACACCGACCCCGCTGGCCCTGCCGCCCATGCTGGTGAAGGTGAAGACGCCGCGCTACCCGCTGCAACTGGCGGGTCGTACCCGGGGTGAAGATCTCGCCTGGCAGTGCCGCTGGAACAGCCACGGCATGGTGGCCGAGGCGCACGGCGAAGATGGCAAGCTGTGCGGCTTCGTGGTGGGGGGCGACCAGATGAGCGCCGCCTTCCCGCTGCTGCGTCAGCTGCCCCGTTGAACCATTAATAGCCGAAGGCCGGGCTGACCCGGCCACTCGAGGAGAACCGATATGGCCATGCAACTGATCCCGTCTCACTGGGTGGTACGCCGTTCCACCCCCTTTTTCACCCGCCAGAACGTGCCCCAGGCCCTGCTCACCCACCACAACACCGCGGCCGGGGTGTTCGGCCAGCTCTGCGTGATGGAGGGAACCGTCACCTATCACGGCTTTGCCGACGAACATGCCGAGGAGCCCGAGGTGAGCCTGGTGATCCGGGCCGGGGAGTTTGCCACCAGCCCGCCCCAGTACTGGCACAGGGTTGAGCTGTCGGAGGATGCCCGCTTCAACATCCACCTCTGGGCCGAGCAGGCCGAATCCGACCAGCCGCTGTTCCACAGCCGCAAATAACGGGGTTTAAGGCTGAGGGGGCGGAGCGGGCAAATGCCCCCTCTGCCCATGCAGATCAAAATCATCAACTCAGATGTTGGTTATCCTGCCCCCTCGATTCGGATGAGCACTGTGAGGGAAGCATGAGCCTGTTGGAAGCCCTGACCATGACCTCGGGTCTGGTCTATCTGGTTCTGTTGTTGTGGCAGGGCCGCAGCGGTTGGGGCTGGACGCTCTCTCTGCTGTTGGCCGCCGCGCTCTGGCTGCTGGTGGCGGATTCGGTACTCTGGCTCGCACTGGGGCTGGTGGCCACGACCCTGGCGCTCTGGCTGCGCTATCGCCCCCTACTCATGCTGGCCCACATAGACAGTCAACGTCTCAGAACGGCCACCAGGCAGCTATTGCTGCTGTGTTGGGTGTTGGTGGCGGTTCAATATGTTGTTCATATCGGACAGTTGGGGCTGGGGATGACCCCCTGGCTGGTGCGCCCCGACGTGGTGGACGGTTTCCTGCCCATCGCAGGTGGTCTCGGGCTGCGGGCCTGGCTCGGGCAGGGGCTGACGGACCCCCACCACCCGGCGGCCACCGTCACCGTGCTGGTGCTCTCCCTGTCGGCCCTGCTGCTGGGTCGGGCGTTTTGTGCCTGGTTCTGCCCGCTCGGGCTGGTGGGGGAGTGGCTGCACGGCCTGCGCTCGCGCCTGTTGCCGGGGGAGTGGACCCCGCCGCGCTGGCTCGATGCCGTGTTGCGCGGCCAGAAGTTTCTGGTGCTCGGCTTTCTGCTCTTCATCATATTGCTGGCGGTACCCGCCGCCGCCCTGCCCGGCTACCTCGCCAGCCCCTACCATCAGGCGGCGGACATGAAGATGGGGGCCTTCTTCTTCAACCTGACCCTGATCTCGGGCCTGTGCCTTGGCTGGGTGCTGCTGCTCACCGCCACCTTCCGGCAAGGGTTCTGTCGCTACCTCTGCCCCTACGGCGCCTGGTTCGCCCTGCTCGGCCTGCTGACCCCACTGCGCATTCGCCGCGACCCGGCCCGCTGCCTGCGAAGTGCGGGCCACGACTGCGACAAGTGCAGCCGGGCCTGCCCCTCGCGCATCCAGGTGCACCAGCTCATCGCGGTGCGCAATCTCGAGTGCACCAGTTGCCAGAGCTGCGTGGCCGCCTGCCCCAAGCGGGCCGATGCCCTGCATCTTGGCACGCAAGGGCAGCGACTCGCCCCCCGCCAACTGCTGGGGCTGCTCTGTCTGTTGCTGCTGGTGTTGCCGCTGCTCGCTTACGGCTTGCTGGATCTCTGGGTCAGCCAGACACCGATCCCTGACCGCTACGAGTTGTTGCAGCGGCTGCCCTGGCTGAGCCACTGAGGGGGAAAGGGCAAAAGGTGGATGATGGGGGGATCTTTCGGATTGGCGATAATAAGCTGTATAAAAATCCCCCGCCAAATTGTTAGCGCCATCCCACTTTGCTCATATTGCAATTGATCATATAGCGCTCCCCACCATAATGGGTGCTGTTATTTGGCGTTGTTAATATCAATTGGATGAGCAACAACATGAATATCAAGGTCAGCTATCCCAAGTGGTTTACCCTGGACCATAAAATCGCGTTCTTCTTCCCGCTGTAATATCCCTGCGGTGCCGCTGCATTTCCATAAATGCAATGCATCCGTCTGAATACCTAATCTGAAGTAGTCTGCACCTGTCTTCGCCTGTTTATTCTGGCGAGGCGATGTCGTGCATCCATTTCCCAATATTTCCCACCTGCCGGACATTCTATTTTCGGCGGGGGAAGAGACTCATTTTGAATATTTAAATCTGGGGTGTTTATATTATGGAAAACTTCAAGCATCTGCCCGAACCCTTCCGTATTCGTGTCATCGAGCCGGTCAAGCGCACCACCCGTGCCTATCGGGAAGAGGCCATTGTCCGGGCGGGCATGAACCCCTTCCTGCTGGACAGCGAAGACGTCTTCATCGACCTGCTGACCGACAGCGGCACCGGCGCCATCACTCAGGACATGCAGGCCGCCATGCTGCGCGGTGACGAGGCCTACAGCGGCAGCCGCAGCTACTATGCCCTGCAACAGGCGGTGCAGGAGATCTTCGGCTACTCCCTGACCATCCCCACTCATCAGGGGCGCGGCGCCGAGCAGATTTACATCCCCGTGCTCATCAAGAAGCGGGAGCAGGAGAAGGGGCTGGATCGCAAGAAGATGGTGGCCCTCTCCAACTACTTCTTCGACACCACCCAGGGCCACACCCAGATCAACTGCTGCATGGCGAAGAACGTCTACACCAGGGAGGCGTTCGATACCTCGGTCACCGCCGACTTCAAAGGAAACTTCGATCTGGTGAAGCTGGAAGAGGCCATCCTGGAGGCGGGCCCCGCCAATGTGCCCTACATCGTCAGCACCATCACCTGCAACTCCGCCGGGGGGCAGCCGGTCTCCATTGCCAACCTGAAGGCGGTGTACGAGATCGCCAGAAAGTACGACATCCCGGTCATCATGGACTCCGCCCGCTTCGCCGAGAACGCCTACTTCATCCAGCAGCGGGAGCCCGGCTACGCGAACTGGACCATCGAGGAGATCACCAGAGAGTCCTACAAGTACGCCGACGGCCTCGCCATGTCGGCGAAGAAGGATGCCATGGTGCAGATGGGGGGGCTGCTGTGCTTCAAGGATGACAGCATGCTGGACGTCTACACCGAGTGCCGCACCCTGTGCGTGGTGCAGGAGGGCTTCCCGACCTATGGCGGCCTGGAAGGGGGCGCCATGGAGCGCCTGGCGGTGGGCCTGCGGGACGGCATGCGCCAGGACTGGCTGGCCTATCGCATCGGCCAGGTGCAGTACCTGGTTGACGGGCTGGAGGCCATCGGCGTGGTGTGCCAGCAGGCGGGGGGCCATGCGGCCTTCGTGGATGCGGGCAAGCTGCTGCCCCACATCCCGGCGGATCAGTTCCCGGCCCACGCCCTGGCCTGCGAGCTCTACAAGGTCGCCGGCATCCGCGCGGTGGAGATAGGTTCCCTGCTGCTGGGGCGCGACCCCGCCACCGGCAAGCAGCACCCCTGCCCGGCGGAGCTGCTGCGCCTGACCATCCCCCGTGCCACCTATACCCAGACCCACATGGACTTTGTCATCGAGGCCTTCGGCGAGGTGAAGAAGAACGCCCACCGGGTGAAGGGGCTGGACTTCATTTACGAGCCGGCCGTGCTGCGGCACTTCACCGCCAGACTGAAAGAGGTCGAGCATAACGACCCGTCAGCCGGCAAGACGCAGAAAAAATTGATAGAAGCATAACGAGTCAGGGGCACAGATTTTTCTGTGCCCTTTTTTTCACTGCTCTGTGAAAGATTTGGAGTGACACACATGACATCAACACCGTCCGTCATCGGAGGGGCCTGCATCATTGCCAGCGTCTGTGTCGGTGCCGGCATGCTGGGGCTGCCGAGCGCGGGAGCCGGGGCCTGGACCAGCTGGTCAACCCTCGCCATCATTCTCACCATGGTCATCATGACGGTTTCAGGCTGGATGCTGCTGGAAGCCCTGAAACCCTACGCATTGACTGCCTCCTTCAACTCGGTGACCAAGGATCTGCTCGGTCACAGGATCAATCTCTTCAACAACCTCACCGTCTATTTCGTGGGCGGCATTTTGCTCTATGCCTACATCACCTCGTCGGGTCTCATCCTGGGCGGCCTGCTGGGCATCAATAGCCAGCTGGCCTCGGTGTTGTTTGTGCTGGTGTTCTCCTGGTTTGTCTGGCATTCGACCCGGGCGGTGGACAGGATTTCGGTCGTCCTGATCGTCTTTATGGTGCTGAGCTTCATGTTCGGGGTCTCCGGGCTTGCCAGCAAGGTCGACACCGCCAAGCTGTTCAACTCCTTTGCCGAGGAGCTGGGCCGCGCCCCTTACGTCCTGGCCATGTTGCCGGTGGCGCTCACCTCGTTTGGCTACCACCATTCGGTCGCCTCGATGCGCGCCTATTACGGTGAGGAGCAGAAAGCCAGGCAGGCGATCCTGGGGGGGACCCTGATCGCCCTGGCGCTCTATCTGCTGTGGTTGCTCAGCATCTTCGGCAACCTGCCTCGTCCCGCCTTCGGCCCCGTCATCGCCAAGGGGGGCGACGTGGATGTGCTGCTTGGGGCGCTGGCCTCGGTGATCGAGTCCAGGCAGGTCTCCCAGGCCATCAACCTCTTCTCCATGGCGGCCATCCTCTCCTCCTTCATCGGGGTGGGGCTCGGGGTGTTCGACTATCTGGCGGATCTGTTCCGGTTCGACAACAGCCGCCGGGGGCGGGCCAAATCCTGGGCGGTGACCTTCCTGCCCCCCCTGGCGCTCTCCCTGATGTTCCCGTTCGGCTTCGTGGTGGCCATCGGCTATGCCGGGGCTGCGGCGACCGTCTGGGCCTGCATCATCCCGGCCCTGCTGGCGAAGAAGTCCCGGGAGCTGACCCCGGACGAGGCGGGGTTCAAGGCCCCCGGCGGCCAGCCCATGGTGGTGGCCGTCATCGTCTTCGGGGTGCTTACCGCCATCTTCCACCTGATGGCCATGGCGGGTCTGCTGCCCGTCTATACCGGTTGACCCTGGTGTGCTGAACCTGGCCCCATCCCGAACATATTCCACGGATGGGGCGCAGGGTCCGGCCCGTTTCCCCCCATTTCCCCTCCGGATTTGATACCCGAAGGCATGCAGGGTAAAGTCCCCCGGCGCCAGCAGTGGCGAACGCAGGAGAAGCACGGCGGTGTGCCGTGACCAGTCGACAATCCGTTTGGGGGAGTAATGGAACAGAAACCATCGTTGGTGGGCGGGGCATGCATCATTGCCGGCGTCTGTGTGGGGGCCGGCATGCTGGGGTTGCCGAGTGCGGGGGCGGGCGCCTGGACCCTCTGGTCCATGCTCGCGGTGGCACTGACCATGGTGGTGATGACGGTCTCCGGCTGGATGCTGCTGGAGTCCTATCGGGGCTATCCCCTGCGCGTCTCCTTCGATACCGTGACCCGGGATCTGCTGGGGGAGAAGGTCAACGCCCTCAACAATCTCAGCGTTTATTTCGTCGGCGGCATCCTGCTCTATGCCTACATCACCTCGGCCGGTCTCATCATCGACGGCATGACGGGGATGGGCAGCCAGTGGGCGTCCGTGCTCTTTACCCTGGCCTTCTCCCTGCTGGTGTGGCACTCCACCCGGGCGGTGGACCGCATCTCGGTGTTGCTGGTGATCCTGATGGGGCTGAGCTTTGCCTTCGGCATCTCGGGCCTGTCGATGAACGTGCGCCTCGATCTGCTGCTCGACCGGGTGGGCAGCGAAGTGAGCTACGCCCCCTATGCCCTGGTGATGCTGCCGGTGGCGCTCACCTCGTTCGGCTACCACCATTCGGTCTCCTCCATGCGCGCCTACTACGGTGAAGAGCGCCGCGCCAGCCGCGCCATTCTGGGGGGCACCCTGATCGCGCTCGCGTTTTACCTCATCTGGCTGGTGAGCGTCTTTGGCAACCTGCCCCGCAGCGAGTTCGGCCCGGTGATCGCGGAGGGGGGCAACGTGGATGCTCTGCTCAAGGCTCTCGGTTCGGTGATCGAGTCCAAGGCGGTGGCCAGCGCCCTCAACGCCTTCTCTATGGCGGCCATCCTCTCCTCCTTCATCGGGGTGGGGCTCGGGGTGTTCGACTACCTGGCGGATCTGTTCAAGTTCGACAACAGCCGGGGTGGCCGCGCCAAGTCCTGGGCGGTGACCTTCCTGCCGCCCCTGGTGCTCTCCTTGCTGTTCCCGTTCGGCTTCCTGGTGGCCATCGGCTATGCGGGCGCCGTGGCGACCCTGTGGACCTGCATCATCCCGCCCCTGCTGGCCTGGAAGGTGCGGGCGGCCCGGCGCGAAGAAGGTGGCGAGGGCTTCCGCGCCCCCGGCGGCCTCTTCATGATCGTCCTGGTGATCCTGTTCGGCGTGCTGACCGCCGCCTTCCACCTGCTCAACATGGTGGACCTGCTGCCCGCCTACAATGGCTGAGCCGTTACCCGGGTCGCAGTGCCAGCACACAATGACAAAGAAGGAGCCTCATGGGCTCCTTCTTGCTTGTCACACAGGCAATATTGGCGTCGGTTACTGAATGCCGACCGACAGGGAGTGGGGGACCTTGGCGCCTTTACGGGCGGTGGCGCGCATCTGGTAGACCTGGATCAGGTACTTGCCCGACTTGGGCAGGGTGCCTTGCCATTTTGTGTCCACGTTGCCGCCGCCCAGTGCCTCGGCCTGACCCGGGATGGCGCCCGGCGCGAAGACGTTGAAGTTGGCATTGGTGCTGCCGGTGATGGCGACCGTCATGGTCTGGCCTTCTTTGGCGCCCAGGGTGTAGTTGATGGTGTCATAACCGGAGAAGGTGCCGTCAACCTTGGCGCTGTGCGTGCCTTTGGCGAAGTGCACCGGCACCGTGGTCACCTTGTCTGCCGCCTGAACCGAGGCCGCCATCATCATGGCCAGCAAGGCGGCCGTTACTGCTTTTTTCATTATGTATTGCTCCTGTGATCGGGCCCTGGCACGGGCCTCGAGGGGAAGATATGCCTGAACGATGACGCGACTCCATCGAAATGATGGGGCGGTCGGAGCGGGGGATGTTGCAAGATTTGGGGTATGCACAGACGGACATGGTGCCTTTTGGCCGCAAGCCAGATGAACACAAGGTCGATGGGGTTTGATATGGCGAGTTCCCTGATACAGGGGGCGTTTTTGTCAACGTGGTGTTGACGAACAGGGTGCCCGCTGCGGCCATGAGTCTGCGACAGAATTGATCGCCCCGGGTCTCCTGCATGGTCAGGGCGCGGGAGGGCGTGCGGAAAAAGAGGACGTTAAGGTTGGCTGGTGCCCTCAGCCGCCATGGCCTGCTGCTGATAGCGCGCCACCGTGCCGTCCTGCTTCATTTGCCGGATCACGCTGGCAAGGGGGGCCAGCAGATCCTGATGCCGTTCGTGCAGGTAGACGTAAGAATCGGCCAGCTCCATCACCCCGGCGGAGTAGATGCCGGCATAGCCCGGGTCCTGGCGCGTCAGGGCGGCCAGGGCCTGGCTGGCAATCAGGGTCTGCTCCACATAGAGGTCACTGCGCCCCTTGAGCAGCTTGCCCATCCCCTGCTCGGCGGTGGTGATGGCAAAGAGCCGGTCCGGTGCCACCACCTTGCCCAGCATCATCTCCGGCAGCTTGGCGCCACGGCGAAACTCGACCCGATAACCGGTGCCCTGCAGGCTGTGCCACCCCTGCAACTGGATCCCGGGCTGGTGGGCATAGGCCTGATAGGAGACGGCGAAATGGGGCTCGGGCACGCGCTGGAGGGTGCGGGTCTGCTGCTGGTAGCTGGCGGCGCGGTGGATCTCGCCATCGACCTGTCCCTGCTCTGCCAGCAGGGGGGCCCGTCCCCCGGGGTAGCCCTGGTACTGGAAGTCATAGCCCAGGCGGGCGAACGCATCCCGATAGATGAGATCGAGCCAGCGACCATAGGGGGACTCCCTGGTTTCAAGGGAGCTCACCAGTGTGATGTTGCCCCCGCCTTGCGCCCCCCATACCTGGAAGGCCAGCAGCAAGAGCAGTGAAAGAGCGAAGAAGCGGTATCCTGAAACCTGCGCCATGGTGTCCCTGTCAGAGCGGTGGTTGCAAAGGGTGACAGTCCTATCCTAGCCCAGGGGGTTGCCCGGTCCAGCGCTTTCTGCCGTCCGCCCGTGGATACCCTCCGGGCCGCCTCCCGTCCCGCCTTGCCCGAATGAACGACAACAAAGGGAGATGGCCAGCGGCGCTCACAGGCTGGCGAAATCCACCTCGGGCAGGGTTTCGAAGCCGGGGCGGGCAAACAGATAGCCCTGCATCAGGCTGACGCCCATCTCCCGCAGGCAGGCCATCTCGTCGCGGGTCTCGACCCCCTCCGCCAGCGGGGTGATCTGCAACTCCGTAAACAGCGCCAGACAGTGGCGAACGATGGCCTGACGGATCGGGTCCTGGTCGATGCCGCGCAGCAGGTGCATATCGAGTTTGATGATGTCGGGGCGAAAATCGGCCAGCAGGCTCAGGCCCGAGTAACCGGCGCCAAAGTCGTCGATCGCCGTCTTGAAGCCAAGGGCCTGATAGTGATCGACGATGCCGCGAATATGGCGGTTGTCCTGCACCTGTTCCACCTCGGTCAGCTCGAACATGATCTGCTCGATGGGAAAGAGATGCTCGCGGGCCGCCTGCAACGTGGTGCGGATGCAGCGCTCCGGGCGATAGACCGCATTGGGCAGGAAGTTGATGCCCCGCATGTCGAGGCGGGCGGCCAGCGCGATGGCCTTGATCCGGCACAGCTGATCGAAGCGGTAGCGGTTGTCGTCGTTGACCCGATCAATCACGCTCTGCGCCGGCTCGTTGTTGAGCCCCCGCACCAGCGCCTCATAGCCGAAGATGGTGTGCTTGCTGCAATCGACGATGGGCTGAAAGGCCATGGTGAAGTCGAAGTCGAGATCTGCTTTCTCCTGACACAGCTGGCAGATAGCGGGGGACGGGGCGGCAGGTATATCCATGACTCTCCTCTCGGGGCGTGGCGGCGCTGGGGACTGACTCAAATGATAACAGCTCGGCTCCGCCAGCAGGGTAATTTCCCGGTAATACGCAGCCACTCCCCTTGAGGCACCAAACGTTACCCCGTTTTCTGCAAGATATGCGGCAAGGGCGGGTGAGGGTTGTTCCGCTTGTTTGCCAGAGATCGGGCGATGCCCCGCAGGCACCCGTTAGCGTTGCTGGTGGCCGCCAACTCAGCCAAGGTTGTCGGTATAAACAAAATTTATGGGTTTTCGGATAATGACCAAATTTTTACTTATGTATGCTCGCAGTGTGCCCTGATGCCGCAGTTTGGCCCGTTCACCGCCCGCAAGGGGCAATGGCCGATCTTGATCAACCGGCATAGCGCGTCAGCCAATGCCCTGCAGGTTCGATTAGCGCAGCGTCATCGGACGATCGAGTGGCCTTGGTTGCGGATGTTGCCGTGCAACAGAGGCGGCCAGCCGGAGGGGAGAATTCGGCTGGCCGTTATGGCGGGAGAGTCTATTTACGCGAACGTCCGATTACGCCTGACGGCTAATCGAACCTACGGGCTTAATGATTAGTACAACGATACAGATCACAAACCAACTTGATCTCCTTTGAGTCCTTCATCTGATGCGAAGTATATTAAATGAAGGCTATGCAAAAAGGAGGATTAAGCTATGCCTGATTTGAGTCATGCTCGTTGTCCTTGTCGGGGATGTGGTAAAGTGGCTAACACAGCCGAAGAAGTAGAGATCTTGTTTGGAATTAGGAACATGGGGGATGGGAGGACGATCGTACAATCCTACTGCCGTGAATGCCGAGGGCTTCATTGTGAGGCTGGTGATCCTAAATGTAACAACTCATAATATCTGGTAGCAAGTGAGGCAGGGGTTTTAACCTGCCTCTAAATATTTCTGCGTTCTTTTGGAAATTATATGAATGAAATCTTTAAGATGGATGCAATTGAGTGGTTGAGGACTCTTCCCAAGAATAGCATTGATCTTTTTATAACTGATCCTCCTTATGAATCTCTTGAGAAGCACCGAAAAGTAGGAACAACTACGCGTCTTAAAGATAGTAAGTCCTCTAGCAATCAATGGTTTGATATCTTCCCAAATGATAGATTCGAGGAGTTATTCATAGAAATATATAGGGTGCTCAAGAAGAACACTCATTTTTATCTTTTCTGTGATCAAGAGACAATGTTTATTGTCAAGCCGCTGGCGGAAAAAATAGGGTTTAAGTTTTGGAAGCCTATAGTTTGGGATAAATGCTCTATGGGCATGGGATATCACTATAGGGCAAGATACGAGTTTATCTTGTTTTTTGAAAAAGGAAAACGAAAGCTTAATAACTTGGGTATTCCAGATGTTTTGCAGTGTAAACGAGTATGGCGAGGTTATCCTACTGAAAAACCAGTTGAGATTATTGAAATATTAATATCCCAGAGCTCATTAGAAAATGATGTTGTTGCCGATTCTTTCTTTGGGTCAGGCTCAACATTGGTAGCTGCAGTTAATACATCAAGAAAGTACCTTGGTTGTGATATTTCTACTTCAGCGCATGAGTGTTTTATAAACCGGATGAAAAAGTCTTAATCAAATTAAATAAAAGTATCTCAAAAATTCAAGATGTTTATAAAAACGGCGCCTTAACGGCGCCGTTTTTAATATCACTGACTCAACCAAGATCACTGCAGCAGGGAGATATCCGCGACTTGCAGGAAGAGGTTGCGCAGGTTGTTCAACAGTGCCAGACGGTTGGCCTTGAGGGCCTCGTCGTCGGCCATCACCATGACTTCGTTGAAGAAGGTGTCGACCGGCTCGCGCAGGGCGGCCAGACGGGTGAGGGCGGCCTGATAGTCACCGGCAGCGAACAGCGGGGCCAGTTCGGCTTGCAGTGCTGCAACCTGGGTGGCCAGCGCCTGCTCGGCAGCATCGACCAGCAGTTCCGGTTTGACGGCAGTCGGCAGATCGCCTTCGACCTTGGCCAGAATGTTGCTCACGCGCTTGTTGGCGGCGGCCAGGGCCAGGGCTGCATCCAGGGTGCGGAAGTGGCTGACGGCCTTGACGCGGCGATCGAAGTCCAGCGGACGGGTCGGGCGGCGGGCCAGTACGGCCAGCACCACGTCGGCACCGATGCCTTCGTCCTGATAGGCGGCGCGGAAGCGGCCCAGCATAAAGTCGACCACGTCGGTGACGACGGTTTTGTTGGTCAGCTTGTCGCCGTAGACGCGTACCGCTTCTTCAACCAGTTCAACCAGATCCAGATCCAGTTGCTTCTCGGTCATGATGCGCAGGGCACCGATGGCGGCGCGACGCAGGGCGAACGGGTCCTTGTCACCCTTGGGCAGCATGCCGATGCCGAAGATACCGGCCAGGGTGTCGAACTTGTCGGCCAGCGCGACGGCGCAGGCCACCAGACCGGACGGCAGGGCATCGCCGGCAAAGCGCGGCATGTACTGCTCGTTGAGGGCCACGGCAACCGCTTCGTCTTCGCCATCGTGACGGGCGTAGTGCATCCCCATGACACCCTGGGTGTCGGTGAACTCGCCGACCATGTTGGTCATCAGATCACACTTGGAGAGCAGACCGGCACGCTTGGCCTGAGCCACGTCGGCGCCGATGCGCTCGGCGATAAAGCCGGCGACGGTCTCGATGCGCTCGACCTTGGCCTTGACGGTGCCCAGCTGCTGCTGGAACAGCACGGTTTCAAGGCGCGGCAGGCGGGAGGCCAGGGTCTGCTTGAGGTCGGTCTTGAAGAAGAACTCGGCGTCTGAGAGACGGGGGCGAACTACCTTCTCGTTGCCGCTGATGATCTGGCTCGGGTCTTTGGACTCGATGTTGGTGACGAAGATGAACTTCGGCAGCAGCTTGCCGTGCTTGTCGTAGACCGGGAAGTACTTCTGGTCACCCTTCATGGTGTGAACCAGCGCTTCAGCCGGAACGGCCAGGAACTTCTCTTCGAAGTTGGCGGTCAGCACCACCGGCCACTCGACCAGTGCGGTCACTTCTTCCAGCAGGGCGTCGTCCAGATCGGCTACGCCACCGAAGGCGGCAGCGGCCGCTTCGACGTCAGCCTTGATCTTGGCCTTGCGCGCCATAAAGTCGGCAATCACCATGCCGCGCTCCTGCAGGATCTGCGGGTACTGGCTGGCGTTGTCGATGGTGAACTCGCTCTCGCCCATAAAGCGGTGACCGCGAAGGGTGCGGGCAGAGTCGATACCCAGAATGTGGGCGGGCACCAGCTCGCCATCCAGCAGCAGGGTCACGGTGAAGACCGGACGCACGAACTGGATGGTCTTGTCGCCCCAGCGCATCATTTTTGGGATCGGCAGTTTGGCCAGCGCCTGGCTAACCAGCTCGCCCAGCAATTCTTTGGCCGGACGGCCTTCAACCTTGGCGGTGTGAACCAGCCACTCGCCCTTGTCGGTGACCAGACGCTCGGCCTGCTCAACGGTGATGCCGTTGCCACGGGCCCAGCCTTCGGCAGCCTTGGTCGGCTTGCCTTCGGCATCGAACGCCTGAGCCACGGCCGGGCCGCGCTTCTCGACGCTCTTGCTCGGCTGTTCGCCAGCCAGCTCGCTTACCTTCAGCGCCAGACGGCGCGGTGAGGCAAACCACTCGACGTCGCCGAAGGCCAGATCGGCCTTGGTCAGTTCGGCTTTGAAGTTGTCGGCAAAGGCTTCGGCCAGGGAGCGCAGGGCTTTGGGCGGCAGCTCAGCAGTACCGATCTCTACCAGAAATGTATGTTGTGCCATGTCCGTTCCTTAACCTTGCTTGTTCTCTGTGCGCTGACACATGGGGAAACCCAGCGCTTCGCGGGAGGCGTAGTATGCCTCTGCCACGGCCTTGGTCAGGGTGCGAATGCGCAGGATGTAGCGCTGACGCTCGGTGACCGAGATGGCCTTGCGGGCATCCAGCAGGTTGAAGGAGTGAGCGGCTTTGAGGATGCGCTCGTAGGCAGGCAGCGGCAGCGGTTTTTCCAGTGCCAGCAGATTCTGGGCTTCCTTCTCGTACTGCTCGAAGCAGTGGAACAGGAACTCCACATCGGCGTGTTCGAAGTTGTAGGTGGATTGCTCCACTTCGTTCTGGTGGAACACGTCGCCGTAGGTGGTCTTGCCCAGGGGGCCGTCAGACCAGACCAGATCGTAGACGCTGTCTACGCCCTGGATGTACATGGCCAGACGCTCGAGACCGTAGGTGATCTCGCCGGTGACCGGCTTGCACTCGAGGCCGCCAACTTGCTGGAAGTAGGTGAACTGGGTCACTTCCATGCCGTTCAGCCACACTTCCCAACCCAGACCCCAGGCACCCAAGGTCGGGTTTTCCCAGTTGTCTTCCACGAAGCGGATGTCGTGGATTTCAGGATCCATACCCAGCTCTTTCAGGGAGCCCAGATAGAGTTCCTGAATGTTGTCGGGGGAAGGCTTGATGATCACCTGGAACTGGTAGTAGTGCTGCAGGCGGTTCGGGTTTTCACCGTAGCGGCCGTCAGTCGGACGGCGGGACGGTTGTACGTAGGCGCAGGCGATGGGCTCCGGGCCCAGGGCGCGCAGGCAGGTCATGGGGTGGGAGGTACCGGCACCCACTTCCATATCCAGCGGCTGAATGATGGTACAGCCCTGGCGGGACCAATAGTCCTGCAACTGCAGGATCAGGCCCTGAAAGGTTTTGACATCGAATTTTTGCATAGTGTTTTTCGCGCGAAATGAAATCAGAGCAAGATTTGCTGAATGTGAACCGAGGGAGTATACCGTCTGGCATGGTCGGATAATAGGCGAAATTACAGGGGATTAGTGGGGCTATGTTGCCGCTTGCCCTATGATGTCGCCGACGCAAGCGGCCTGCCGATGGCCGATGAAAAACAGGGGAGAGGAAATGGAACTGCGCTGCGCCTGGGTGACCAGAGACCCGGAATACATCGAATACCATGACAAGCAGTGGGGCAGGCCGGTGTATGACGCCCGCGAGTTGTTTGCCAAGCTCTGCCTCGATGGTCAACAGGCGGGGCTGTCGTGGATCACCATCCTCAAGCGCACCGAGAGCTACCATCGCGCCTATGCGGATTTTGATCCGGTGCGCATCGTGCAGTTCGACGAGCAGGATGTGGAACGGCTGATGCAGGATACCGGCATCATCCGCAACCGGCTCAAGGTGCAATCGATCATCAAAAATGCCCGCGCCTATCTGGCGCTGGAGGCCGAGGGCATCGACTTCGTCGATTATCTGTGGAGTTTTGTCGGCGGCGCCCCCATCGTCAACCAGCGTCAGGGCAACGGCGACATTCCGGCGACCTCACCAGAGTCGGATGCCATGTCCAAGGCCCTCAAGAAGCGCGGCTTCACCTTCGTCGGCAGCACCATCTGCTACGCCTTCATGCAGGCGGTGGGCATGGTGAACGATCATCTGGTGACCTGCCCTTGCCACGCCGAGTGCCAGCAAGCAGCGGCGACGTGAAGGGGAAATGCACGAAGAAGGGAGGCTCAGGCCTCCCTTCTTTTTTGCTCTGAATCAGCAGGGCTCAAGGGTGCGGCCGAGCGCCTCGCACACCTCGTCGCTGCTCATCAGCCGCACGAAGGGGCCGGCCAGGGTGGCGTTGTGATGGGCGATGATCTGGGGGGCGGTCAGTTGCGGCGTGTCCATGCAGGTGTGGGAATCGCTCACCAGCACCACTGTGTAGCCGAGATCTGCCGCCGCCCGGCAGGTGGTGTCGATGCAGTACTGGGTCTTCATGCCGGTGACGATCAGGGTCTGCACGCCGTCCTCTTTCAGCCAGCCATCGAGACCGGTGCCATGGAAGGCGCTGGGGCGCTGCTTGTCGAACACCCGATCGGCCTCGCCGACGACCAGCTCAGGTGCAAGCTGCCAGAACGGACTGCCGGCGGCGATGGGGCTGCCGGCCGGGACCGTGTGGCGCACCGCCAGCACAGGGAGAGCGGCACTGCGGGCCGCCTGGCTCAGGCGATTGATGTTGGCCAGGGTCTCGGCCCCGGCATGGGGGGCTTCCGGGCCGTGAAGGAGGCCCACCTGGATGTCGATGATGAGCAGCGCGGGGCGGGAAAGGGACGACATGGTCATGGCTCCGTGAGAAATGTCACCCACTCTGGGGCCATGGGCTCTAATGAGACAACCCCGCATCTGGTGGGCAACCACTCCAGACTCCGGGAGCATGTTCCGTTGCGCCGGGCTGGGCCGGGAGCATTTTCGCCCCTCGGTACAGCCGGGATACAGTCACACGGGTTCACCATCGGGAGCGTCATCACGAGGGAATCCCATGTCACTGAGCGCCGTTCGCCCTCTCTTCCCCGGTTGTCTGAGCCTGATCGGCTGCACCCTGGGGATGACGTTGCTCGTCAGGGCAAACATGAGGGGAAGCCGGCCCTGTGCAAGAAGGTCCGAGGCTGCACAGACGACGCTCCGAGGGCCGAGTTGGCGCTACCGGGATCCTGCCCCTCCCCTATCATTGAAAGACGCCGGACCGGTTCAGGTTGTCTGGCGAAGGAGCCATCATGAAGAAGTCCGTATTGGCGCTGCTTGCCGCCACCGCCTTGCTGGCCGCCCTGCCTGCACAGGCCACCAAGCAGGCCCTGGAGCGCCGTGACGCCCGCGATGTGCGTCAGGATACCCGTCAGGGGTCCCGTGACGCGAAACAGGCGTGTCGTGAGGGGCTGGTGGGCAATGCCGACTGCCGCCAGGAGCATCGTGACAACAAGCAGGAGGGGCGAGACAAGGCCCGGGATATCAAATATTGATGCGGGCCCGTCCGAAGATGGCCTGCACCGGGTAAGTCGCTAGGGGCAGGGGGGCATGTTGCCCCCCTGCCCATCTTCGCAATGCGCGCGTCACACTCTGGCGCCTCTCTGGGTTAGAATGAGCGGCCATCGGCTAGAGTCGTTCTTTTTCAGAGGTTTTTTCATGCATTTCAAGAAACTGGTTCCTGCACTTGCCCTGACCGTCGCCATCACTGGCTGTACCACCAACCCTTATACCGGTGAATCCCAGACCTCCAAGGGCGCCTGGGGCGCGTTGGCGGGTGCGGCGACCGGCGCAGCCGTGGGGGCGCTCTCCTCCAGCAAGGGCGACCGCAAAAAGGGCATCCTGACTGGCGTCGCCGCCGGTGCGGCCCTGGGTGGCGGTATCGGTTACTACATGGATGTGCAAGAAGCCAAGCTGCGCGAGAAGCTGCAAGGCACCGGCGTCAGCGTGACCCGCAACGGTGATCAGCTGATCCTCAACATGCCGAACAACGTCACCTTCGACAGCTCCAGCGCCCAGCTGAAAGCCGCCGGTGCCAACACCCTGTCCGGCGTGGCCCTGGTGGTTGCCGAGTTCGACAAGACCCGTCTGAACGTGGTCGGCCACACCGACAGCACCGGCTCCCGCGAGCTGAACATGAAGCTCTCCCGGGATCGCGCCGATGCCGTCGCCGCCCAGCTGATCGGCCAGGGCGTGTCCGGCAGCCGCATCGCCATCAGTGGTGTGGGCCCGGATCAGCCGGTGGCCAGCAACAGCACCGCCGAAGGCAAGGCCCAGAACCGTCGGGTGACCATCACCCTGACCCCGACCGCCTAAGAGGTCCGGTTCGATGCCATGAAAAAGGCCCCGCCAGCGATGGCGGGGCCTTTCTATTGGCGCCGGTGCGTGCCCTTTGCTCCTTGCCCCCTTCTCCCCTTGCGGGAGAAGGGTCGGGGATGAGGGGATAACCGCCTCTTAGACAGCCGCAGTCAGCTGCACTTCCACCTTGTAGCCTTCGTGGGCGAGGCGGGCCTGTACGCAGGCGCGGACCGGGGCTGTGTCGGCATCAGGGGAGCCAGGCATCCCGCTTTGTTTAGACAGCGGCAGTGAGCTGTACTTCCACCCTGTAGCCTTCGTGGGCGAGACGGGCCTGCACGCAGGCGCGCACGGGGGCTGTGTCGGCATCAGGGGAGACAGGCATCCCGTTTTGATTAGACAGTGGCAGTCAGCTGTACTTCCACCCTGTAGCCTTCGTGGGCGAGACGGGCCTGTACACAGGCGCGGACCGGGGCTGTGCCGGCCGGGATCCAGGCATCCCACTGCGCGTTGAAGGCGGCGATGTCTTCAATGTCCTTGAGATAGATGTTGGCCACCAAGATCTTGTCGACGCCGGAGCCGTTGGCTTCCAGCAGACGCTGCAGGCTTTCCAGCACTTCACGGGTCTGCTGGTGGATGTCGGCGGTCTCGGTGGCGGGCACTTCCACCACGTAGAGGGTGCCGTTGTGGATGACCACATCAGACCAGCGCTGGGTGGTCCCGATACGGGTAATGGATGTCATGTTTGCTCCGGTACGGGGTTATTGACCCTTGCGGATCAGGTAGCGGTAAGGGGCCTGCTCAGTCTCGCTGGCGACCAGGGTATGGTCCATGAAGCGGCAGAAGCTGGGAATGTCGCGGGTGGTGGAGGGGTCGTCGGCGCTGACCAGCAGGGTCTCCCCATCCGCCATCAGCCGCACTTTCTTGCGAACCATCATCACGGGTTCGGGGCAACGAAGCCCGATTGCGTCCAGCTCGTGGGTCGCATTGCAGAATTCAGTACTCATGAATAATCAACCTTCAGCCGCACCTTCTTGCGCGCTATCGTCACGGGGTCGGGGCAACGAAGCCCGATTGCGTCCAGCTCGTGGGTCGCATTGCAAAATTCAGTACTCATGAATAATCAACCTTCAGCCGCACCTTCTTGCGCGCTATCGTCACGGGTTCGGGGCAACGAAGCCCGATTGCGTCCAGCTCGTGGGTCGCATTGCAGAATACAGTACTCATGAATAATCAACCTTCAGCCGCACTTTTTTACGCACCATCATGACAGGTTCGGGACAACGAAGCCCGATTGCGTCCAACTCGTGAGTCGCGTCGCAGAATAAAGCACTCATCAATAATCAACCTTCAACCAAATCAGCTGCCAATGATACTCACGGCGAAAAAATAATCAAACGACCTGGGCTGTCAACAGCATATGTAACCAAAGTGTTATCCGGCCCTACCCACACCCCGCCGTATGAGTAATATAAAAATTGAACCATATTCAACAAGGAGGTGTGAATATGCAGGTCTCCTACGGCAGATTACAAGCCTACGCAGGCATGGGGTTCTTGTCGTTCGCCATGATAGTGCTGGGCAGCCCGATCGGTAATACCGGTACTTGGTTCGGCTCCATGGCGATGATAGGGCTGGGGCTCTGGATCGAGCTCAGTGACTACTACGACGAGGATGAGGACGAGAACGATCCCTCCTGAGAGCCTGGCTCTCGGCACTCAAAGGCGGACGATGTCCGCCTTTGTCATTTCTGCTCCGCGCCTGAACGGGTCGAGCGCATGGCGCGTTCCAGCTGCTGCGCCGTCTGCTCGGGGTTGGCCCTGGCGTCGTTGAAGAAGCTGCTCAGCACATCCATGATCCCCTGGCGCATGTTGGTGGGCACCGCCATCCCCTCCGCCATGCTGGGCAGCAGGTTGTCCTGTTGCTCGGCGTGGAGGAAATCCTGATAGGAGCGGATGGCGCAGCGATCGAACTTGCTCATGTCCGGCTTGATGAGCGCCGGGATGGAGCCCTTCACCCGGTTGAACTCCTCCTGAAAGCGCGGCGTCATCAACAGCCTGGCCAGCTCGCCCTGGGCCTGCAACTGGGCGGGATCCCGCTGCTTGAACATGGCGATGGAGTCGAGGTTGTAGCTGAACAGTCCCTGGCTGCCCGGGCTTGGCAGGCACTCGATATCCTCGCCGGGGCGGTAGTTGCCGGCGCTCAGCTCCCCTTTCACCCAGTCCCCCATCACCTGCATGGCGGCGCCGCCGCTCTCCAGCAGGTTGGTGGCCTGGTGCCACTTCAGGCCGGCGTATTTCTCGGGCACATAAGCGCGCAACTGCTGGAAGCGGGTCAGCACCCGTACCATGTCGGGGCCGGTCAGGGTGGCGCTGTCCTGTTCGAGGAAGGCCTTGCGATAGAAGGTCTTGCCCCCTTCGCCGAGGGCCACCGTTTCGAACAGCACCGCGATTTGCCAGGGTTCATTGCCGATGGCGAGGGGGGTGATGCCCTGCTCCTTGAGCTTGTCCGCCACCGCCACGAACTTAGCCCAGTCGGTGGGGGGCTTGAGCCCCTGTCGCTCGAATACCTTGCGGTTGAGCCACAGCCAGTTGACCCGGTGGATGCCGGTGGGAACCGCCATCAGGGCGCCGTTCTGGCTGAGGGTATCGCGCACCATGGGGGGCAGCTGAGGGTACCAGCCGAGGTGCTCGGCCATGGGGGTGAGATCGCGCAGAAAGCCCAGGCTGCCCCACTCGTGCAGCTCGAACCCCTTGAGGTGGGCCGCCTCCGGCGGGTTGGCCGCCAGGGCCCGGCTCTTGAGCACCGTCATGGCGCTCTTGCCGCCGCCCCCCTGTACCGCGAAGTCGTTCCACTGGTTGCCCTGCTCGGCCCACTCGGACTTGAGCACTTCCACGGCCCTGGCCTCGCCGCCGGAAGTCCACCAGTGCAACACCTCCACCTGGGAGGCGCCGACGGGCAGGGAGAGCAGGGCGATGACAGAAAAAGACAACCACTTCATACATTACTGCCTTGGTAGGGAGAGGGTGGCCTGCAGGCCGCCCTGGGGGCGATTTTCCAGCACCAGGTCGCCGCCGTGGGCGTGGGCTATGTTGCGGGCGATGCCAAGGCCCAGCCCGGTGCCGGCGGCATCGGTGCTGAGGCGGTAGTAGGGCTCGAAGATGCGCTCGAACTGATCGTCCGGCAGACCGGGCCCCTCGTCCATGATGAAGAGGATCAGCATCTCCTCGTCATCCATGATGATGATGCGCACCTTCTGGCCGTACTTGATGCCGTTGTCCACCAGGTTGCCGATGCAGCGCTTGAGGGCCAGCAGCTTGCCGCGATAGGGCCACTTGCAGTGCCCCTCGATGGTGAGCAGATCCTCGTGCAGGTTCATGGCCTCCGCCATCTGCTCCAGCAGGGCGTTGACGTCGATCTGCTCGAGGTTCTCGTGAATGTCCGTCTCTTTGACCGTCTGCAGCGCCCCTTTGACCATCAGCTCCAGCTCGTCCAGGTCCTTGTTGAACTTGGCGATCTGCACCTCGTCGTCCAGCAGTTCGACCCGCAATCGCAGCCGGGTGATGGGGGTCTTGAGGTCGTGGGAGATGGAGCTGAAGAGGCGCTCCCGATCGTCGATGAAGCGGCGAATGCGCTGCTGCATGATGTTGAAGGCGCGGGTCGCCGCCACGATTTCGGAGGCACCCTCCTCCTTGAGGGACGGCTGGTCGATGTCCTTGCCGAGGTTGACCGCCGCCTTGGCGAGGCGACGCAGGGGGCGGGTCTGCCAGCGCACCAGCATGAAGGTGAAGAAGCAGAGGAAGACCGTCATCAGGGCGATGAAACGCACCTGGTTGCTCGGCATCACGGTGTCATCCAGCGTCATGTAGGGGGCGGGCAGCAGGGCCGCCAGATAGAGCCACTCCCCCGGTTCTATCTCGATCTGGGTCACCAGCACCGGCGGATTGATGGGCTCCAGGGACAGGGTGTAGCGGGCCCAGGAGGAGGGGAGATCCGCCAGCAGGGTGTCGTTGTTGAAGACGTGCAGCTCCTCGGGGCGGGAGAAATCCACCTTGATCGCCATGGCGTCGGAGAGTTTGCGGCTGAGCACCTCCTGCACCTCTTTGAGCACCAGCGTCTTGCGCTCGCTGTCGGGGATGGCGCTGATGTGGATCTCTTCCTCGTTCAGGGAGACGAAGAAGCGGCTGCCCCCCATGTTGCGCAGCTGATCCAGGGCGATGTGGCGGTATTGCAGGGGCAGGGACTTGAAGAAGTTGACGGTGGAAGCCGCCGACAGCGCCAGGTTGCGGGTGGTGCTGAGCATGCCCTCCAGCTCCCGCTTCTGGATCTGCTGCATCCAGATGCCGGTGAGGATGGTCTGGGAGAGCAGGATGGCGAGCAGCAACAGCAGCAGCATCCGCGACAGCAGGGAGCGGGGCACCAAGGCCCGCCAGAACTTCTGCCCCGTCATGGCAGCGTGTGTCTCTTGTCGATCAGCATGGGGTGCTTACCTCTGTGCCTTGCCATTGCCCCGTGATGGGTCTCTCTTCTGCCCGTTCAAGGTCTCGCCGTAGCGTCTGTCTGCTACGGGATCTCGTGGACTTCGGCGATCAGCATGTAGCCGCTGCCGCGAATGGTCTTGATGATGCGAGGGCTCTTGCCGTTGTCACCCAGCTTCTGGCGCAGGCGGCTGATCTGCACATCGATGCCGCGCTCCATGGGCAGGCTCTCGCGACCGCGGGTGGCGTCCGAGATGGTATCCCGGTCCAGGACCACGCCGGGCTGTTGCAGGAACATGCCGAGCAGCAGGGCATCGCTGCCGGAGAGATCCAGCAGGCTGCCATCTTCGTGGGTCAGCTGGTGGCTCAGGGTGTCCAGGGTCCACTCGGCGAAGCGCAGCCGACGGCTCGGTTCCTTTTCTTTCTCCGGCTGGCGGAATTCGGCGCGGCGCAGCAGCGCCTTGATGCGGGCCTGCAGTTCGCGCGGGCTGAACGGCTTGGCGATGTAGTCGTCGGCGCCAAGTTCCAGACCGATCACCCGATCCGCTTCGTCGGAGGCGGCGGTCAGCATGATGATGGGTACCTGGGAGTCGCGGCGTATCTGCTGGCAGAGGGTAAAGCCGTCGTCGCCGGGCATCATGATGTCCAGAATGATGAGGTCCGGGCTGTGCTGGGCCAGTTGTTGGCGCATCTCGTTCCCTTCGGCCGCGGTCAGTACCTCGAAACCAGCCCGGGTCAGGTACTCGTTGAGCAGCTCGCGGATCTCCCGATCGTCGTCGACGATAAGCAGTTGTTTGCTCGTTGACATATGTATGTGCATCCACCCATTTTTTTGTGCAGATTGAACCTGTCGAGGGAGTAAAAAGCAAGCAAGCCCCCCCTCTAATGTGAAGTTATGGGCAATATAGCCTCAGGATTGGCCCCGATCGCGGGAAAAGAATAAAAAAGGCCGACCCAAACGGGCCGGCCAACACGCAGATTCCGACGGCAGGAGCGCACCCCGTGTGGCGCGTTCCACAGACTCGACAGCAGGGTCGGCAGGCCGACCCGGTATTCGTGATGGGGCCGCTGTGCCGGGAAGCAGGGCCGCCTTCTGTCTGTTGTTGCCGCCCCGAGGCGGCGTCCCTGACCGGTGAGCGGTCAGGAGTGATTCACTTACACCCGTTCGAACACGGTGGCGATGCCCTGACCCAGGCCGATGCACATGGTGGCGACTCCCAGGGTGGCGTCCTTCTCTTCCATCAGGTTGATCAGGGTGGTGGAGATGCGGGCACCGGAGCAGCCGAGCGGGTGACCCAGGGCGATGGCGCCACCGTTGAGGTTCACCTTCTCGTCCACCAGGTCTTGCAGACCCAGATCCTTCACGCAGGGGAGGGACTGGGCGGCAAACGCCTCGTTCAGCTCGAAGAGGTCGATGTCGCCGACGGTCAGCCCGGCTCGCTTGAGCGCTTTCTGGGTGGCCGGCACCGGGCCGTAACCCATGATGGCGGCGTCACAGCCGGCGATGGCCATGGCGCGCACCCTGGCGCGGGGCGTGAGGCCGAGGGCCTTTGCACGGTCCGCACTCATCACCAGCATGGCGGCGGCGCCATCGGACAGGGCCGAGGAGGTGCCGGCGGTGACGGTACCGTTGACCGGGTCGAACACCGGGCGCAGCTGGCTCAGCGTCTCGACCGTGGTCTCGGGGCGGATCACCTCGTCATAGTCGTAGAAGAAGCGGGCGCCGCTGGCGTCGTGCCCTTCCAGCCCGACGATCTCCTTGGCAAAACGCCCTTCCACGGTGGCGGCGTGGGCACGGCGGTGGGAGCGGGCGGCAAACTCGTCCTGCTGCGATCGGCTGATGCCGTGCAGCTTGCCGAGCATCTCGGCGGTCAGCCCCATCATGCCGGAGGCTTTCGCCACCGACTTGGCCATGCCGGGGTGGAAGTCGACGCCGTGGCTCATGGGCACGTGACCCATGTGCTCAACGCCACCGATGATGAAGATGTCGCCGTCACCCACCTGAATGGCACGGGAGGCGTCATGCAGTGCCTGCATGCTGGAGCCGCACAGGCGGTTGACGGTAACCGCCCCCACCTGCTTGGGAATGCCGGCCAGCAGCGCGGCGTTGCGGGCGATGTTGAAGCCCTGCTCCAGGGTCTGCTGCACGCAGCCCCAGTAGATGTCCTCGATCTCGTTCGGGTCGAGGTTGGGGTTGCGCAGCAGGATGGATTTCATCAGGTGCGCGGACAAGTCTTCTGCACGCACGTTGCGGAAGGCGCCGCCCTTGGACCGGCCCATCGGGGTCCGGATACAGTCGACAATGACTACGTCTTTCATGAATGGATCTCCTTTCCGCAATCAGTAGAAGGTGTTGCCCTGGGCGGCCATCTCACGCAAGCGGTCGCTGACGCGGTAGAGCGGGCCCAAGTCGGCATACTGGTCGGCCATGGCCACGTAGCGATCCAGACCGATAGTGTCCAGATAGCGGAACACGCCGCCGCGGAAGGGAGGGAAGCCCAGACCGTAGACCAGCGCGATGTCGGCTTCGGCTGGCGTGGCGACTATGCCCTCTTCCAGGCAGAGCACCACCTCGTTGATCATCGGGATCATCATGCGGGCGATGATGGCGTCCTTGTCAAAGTCCTGCTTCGGCTTGGCGATGGGGGCCAGCAGCTCGTAGCTGGCTGCGTCGGCCACCTTCTTCGGCTTGCCCTTCTTGTCCTGCTCGTAGGCGTAGAAGCCCTTGCCGTTCTTCTGACCGAAGCGGCTGGCGTCATACATTACGTCGATGGCGGTACGACCTTCCTTGCTCATGCGCGCCGGGAAGCCTTGCGCCATCACGTCACCGGCGTGGTGGCCGGTGTCGATGCCGACCACATCCAGCAGGTAGGCAGGGCCCATGGGCCAGCCGAACTCCTTCTCCATCACCTTGTCGACGGCGGCGAAGTCGGCGCCATCGGCGACCAGCTTGTTGAAGCCGAAGAAGTAGGGGAACAGCACGCGGTTCACGAAGAAGCCGGGGCAGTCATTGACCACGACCGGGGACTTGCCCATGGCGGCGGCGTAGGCCACCACGCGGTTGATGGTTTCATCGGAAGTTTGCTCGCCGCGGATGATCTCCACCAGTGGCATGCGGTGCACCGGGTTGAAGAAGTGCATGCCGCAGAAATTCTCGGGGCGCTTCAGTCCCTTGGCCAGCAGGGAGATGGGGATGGTGGAGGTGTTGCTGGCGAGCACGGCGTCTTCGCCGATGATCCCTTCCACTTCACTCAGCACGGCCGCCTTCACTTTCGGGTTCTCGACCACGGCTTCGACCACCACGTCCACATGCTTGACGTTGTCATAGCTGAGGGTCGGCGTGATGGCGGAGAGCACCTGGCCCATCTTGATGCCGTCGATGCGACCGCGCTCGAGCTGGCCGTTGAGCAGCTTGGTGGCCTCATTCATGCCAAGTGCCAGCGCCTTCTCGTTGATGTCCTTCATCACCGCCGGGATGCCTTTGCTGGCAGACTGGTAGGCGATGCCGCCCCCCATGATGCCGGCACCCAGCACGGCGGCATGGCCGGTGGCCTTGTTTGCCTGCTTGGCGGCCTTCTTGGCCAGCGCCTTGATGTGTTGATCGTTCAAGAAGATACCGACCAGCGCCTTGGCCACGTCGGTTTTCGCCAGCTTGATGAAGGTGGCGGCCTCGGCGGCCAGCGCTTCATCACGGCCCATGCCGGCGGCGGCTTCCACCGTCTTCACGGCGGCCATGGGGGCCGGATAGTGTTTGCCCGCCACGGCGGCAACCATGCCGGCGGCGGTGGTGAAGCTCATCATGGCTTCCAGTTTGGAGAGGCGCAGCGGGGCCTTCTTGGCGGCACGGCGGCCCTGCCAGTCCAGCTTGCCCTTGACCGCGTCCTTGATCATCTGCACGGCGGCGCTGTGCAGCGCGTCCGGGGCGACCACGGCGTCGATGGCGCCCACCTTGAGGGCGTCATCGGCACGGTAATCCTTGCCGGTGGTGATCCACTCCAGCGCGTTGTCGGCACCGATCACCCGCGGCAGACGGACAGTGCCGCCAAAGCCCGGCATGATGCCGAGCTTGGTCTCGGGCAGGCCGATTTTGGCGCTGGTATCAGCCAGGCGGAAATCGGTGGAGAGAATAGTCTCGCAGCCGCCACCCAGGGCGTGGCCCTTGATGGCAGACAGGGTCGGCACCGGCAGATCTTCGATGGCGTTGAAGATGTCGTTGGCCTTTTTCAGCCAGCCGAGCAGGTCTTCTTGCGGCAGATCGAACAGTTCCAGGAATTCGGTGATGTCGGCGCCGACAATGAAAGCGTCTTTGCCGGAGGTGAGGATCAGACCCTTCAAATCGGCTTGTTGCTGTAATGCGGCGATCGCTTCGCTCAGGGAGAGCAGGGTAGCGCGATCCAGCTTGTTGACTGAACCCGGGGCATCGAACCTCAGCTCGGCAATGCCGTCTTCGAGGTAGCTGACCGTCAGGGTTTCGCCTTGGTAGATCATGAGAGTGTCTCCTTGTTCCCACTCTGTGGGGAATGGTGCTCCTTTATCCCCAGCAGGGGGCGAGGCTCACTATTGATCCAAAAGGAGACATTTTCAACACCTATTTAAAACATTTGTTTAACAGTTATCGAGTAAAAGCTCTTCATCACAAAACGGGCAAAAAAGAGGCGCCTTGCGGCGCCTCCGATGGAGATGAGCGTGGTATCAGCTAGCCAGTTCCGGCCGATTGCGATACTGGTTCAAGACCTCGGGATCGGCGAGGGCGTGGGTGTTGTTGACGGGGCGGTTGTGCACCACTTCCCGCACCGCCAGCTCCACTATCTTGCCGGACTTGGTGCGTGGGATGGCATCCACCTGCAGGATGCGGGCAGGCACATGACGGGCGGTGCAGTGCCGCTTGATCTGCTGGCAAATCCGCTCACGCAGTCCGTCGTCCAGCTTGCAACCCGCCTTGAGCTTGACGAACAGCACCACCCGCTCGTCCTGTTTCCATTGCTGGCCGATGACGATGCTCTCTTCCACCTCGTCGAGTTGTTCCACATAGCGGTAGATCTCGCTGGTGCCGATGCGCACGCCGCCCGGGTTGAGGGTCGCGTCGGAGCGGCCGTAGAACAGGATGCCGCCAGTCGGGGTCAGCTCGATCCAGTCCCCGTGGCACCAGATGTTGTCGAACCGCTCGAAGTAGGCGGCGTGGTATTTGTCGCCGTTCTCATCACCCCAGAAGTAGATGGGCTGGGCCGGGAACGGCTTGGTGCAGACCAACTCGCCCTTTTCCCCCAGCACCGGCTGGCCCGCCTCGTTGAATACCTGCACCGCGAGACCGAGGCCGCGCCCCTGGCTCTCGCCGCGATAGACGGGGCTCAAGGGGTTGCCGATGACGAAGCAGGAGCAGATGTCGGTGCCGCCAGAGATGGAGCTGAGCTGCACATTCTGCTTTATCTGCTGGTAAACGTAGTCAAACCCCTCCGGCGACAGCACGGATCCGGTGCTGCAGATGAGGCGCAGGGCAGGCAGGTCGTGGGTATTGATGGGGGCATAACCCTGTTTGTGCAGCGCATCGAGATACTTGGCCGAGGTGCCGAACAGGGCGACCTCTTCGTCCCGTGCCAGATCCCACAGCACGTTGCCATCCGGGTAGAAGGGGGAACCATCGTAGAGCACCAGGGTGGCGCCGGAGGCGAGGGCGCTCACCAGCCAGTTCCACATCATCCAGCCACAGGTGGTGAAGTAGAAGATGCGCTCCCCCGGCTTGATGTCGCAGTGCAACTGGTGCTCTTTCAGGTGTTGCAGCAGGGTGCCGCCGATGCCGTGCACGATGCACTTGGGTTTGCCGGTGGTGCCGGAGGAGTAGAGGATATAGAGCGGGTCGTTGAAGGCCATGGGCTCGAAGGCGAGCTGGGCATCATGCTGGCTTGCCAGCAGTTGCTGCCAGTCGTGACCAAGCTGCCGCGGGTTGCCGAGCAGAGGGATCAGCACCGTCTGCTCTATGCTGTCGAGCTGACCGACGACGCTGGCCACTTTGTCCTGAATGTCGATGGCCTTGCCGCCGTAGCGGTAGCCATCCACCGCGAACAGCACCCTGGGACGGGTCTGACCGAAGCGCTCCACCACGCTGGCCTCGCCAAAATCGGGGCTGGTGGAGGTCCAGATCGCGCCGAGGCTGGTGGTTGCCAGCATGGCTACCACGGTTTCCGGGATATTGGGCAGGTAGGCTGCGACCACATCACCTCGGCCTATGCCCTGGCTGCGAAGCCAGTGGGCCAGGCGGGCGACCTGATCTGCCAGCTCATGCCAGCTCAGGGTCCGGCTTGGGCCCCCTTCGATGCGGGAGATGATGGCCGGGCTCTCATCCTGACGGCGCAGCAGGTTCTCGGCGAAGTTGAGCTGGCTGTCGGGGAACCAGCGGGCGCGCTGCATATCCTGGCGGTTCTCCGCCACAATGTTGCCAAGCTCGCCCTTGACGCCGCAGTGCTGCCACACCAGGGGCCAGAAGCGGGTGGTCTTCTCCACCGACCATTGATACAGGTCGGCATAGCTGCGCAGTTGCAGACCATGGAAGTGATTGACCTCGGCCATGAACTGGTGGAGGTTGGAGTGCTGCATCCTGTCCTGATCCGGTGTCCACAGACAAAGGTTTTGCATGAGTCGTTCCTGACGGCTGATATCTACTGTCTGTGGGCAGTGTATTGAATTGTTCTTTGTTTGTTAATTGTCTGTTTTATCTTCATAACAAAAAGCCTGTAACCTATGCGTTACCTCACGAAGCGAAAGCCGGGTGGCTCGAGCCTTGATTCGCTTGATGTTATGCTGAAGTCACATTCGCCCGGAGCAGGACGCCATGAGCAGTTACAGCCAACTTTTTGCCCAGCATCTCGACACCCTTCAGCAGCGTACCCGCGACATCCTGCAACAACAGGGTCTTGGCGGTCTCGCCATCCACTCCGGCCAGACTCATCGCATCTTTCTCGATGACCAGGATTATCCCTTCAAGGTGAATCCCCAGTTCAAGGCCTGGTTGCCGGTGCTGGACAACCCTCACTGCTGGTTGCTGGTGGACGGGGTGAACAAGCCGGTGCTGCTGTTCTACCGGCCGGTGGACTTCTGGCACAAGGTGGCGGAGTTGCCCAACGCCTTCTGGGTCGATTTCTTCGACATTCGCTTCCTGACTCGCCCGGAGCAGGTTGCCGATCACCTGCCGGCCAACAAGCAGGAGTGGGCCTATCTGGGCGGCCATCTGGAAGTGGCCGAGCTGCTGGGACTGGGCCAGCCCAATCCGGAGGCGGTCCTCAACTACCTGCACTACCACCGTGCCTACAAGACGCCCTATGAGCTGGAATGTCTTCGCGATGCCAACCGCATCGGCGTGCGCGGCCACATCGCAGCCAAGGACTCCTTCATGGCGGGGGCGAGCGAGTTCGAGATCAACCTGGCCTACATGAAGGCGGTCGGACAGGGGGCCAATGAGGCGCCCTACGGCAACATTGTTGCCATCAACCGCAATGCGGCCATCCTGCACTACACCCATCTCTCCACCCAGCGGGTGCCGGATGCGGAGCGTTACTCCTTCCTCATCGATGCCGGCGTGGACGTGCACGGTTATGCCTCCGACATTACCCGGACCTGGGCCTGGCGCCGCGGTGAGTTCGCCGATCTGATCGCAGCGCTGGATGCACAGCAACAGGAGATCATCGACGAGATCAAGCCGGGCCGCCGCTACAGCGAGCTGCACCTGCAGATGCACCACAGGCTGGCGCGCCTGCTGCAAGCCACCGAACTGGTAGACATGTCGGTGGATGAGATGATCCACACCGGGGTGACCAATGTCTTCTTCCCCCACGGTCTCGGCCACTTCCTCGGCCTGCAGGTACACGATGCCGGCGGCTTCATGCAGGATGAGCGCGGCACTCACCTGGCGGCCCCCGAGCAGTTCCCCTATCTGCGCTGCACCCGGGTGATGGAAGTGGGCCAGGTGTTCACCATAGAGCCGGGTCTCTACTTCATCGACAGCCTGCTGGAGCCGCTGCGCCAGGGTGAGCAGGGCAAGCGGGTCAACTGGAACAAGGTGGAGGCGCTGCGTCCCTATGGTGGTATTCGCATCGAGGACAACGTGGTGCTGCATGCCAACGGGGTGGAGAACCTGACCAGACAAGCAGGGCTCTGATGGCGACGGATTACCCCATACCGGCAGCCCCGCTGGAGGTGAGCGAAGAGATCAAGAAGAGCCGCTTCATTACCTACATCGCCCATACTCCGACCGTCGAGGCCGCCAAGGCCTGGATAGACGAGATCAAACAGCAACACCCGGGAGCCCGGCATCACTGCTGGGCTTTTGTCGCCGGCGCCCCCCAAGACAGCCAGGTTTATGGTTTCAGTGATGATGGCGAACCCTCGGGCACGGCGGGCAAGCCCATGCTGGCCCAGTTGATGGGGGCTGGTCTGGGTGAAGTCGCCGCCGTGGTGGTGCGCTATTACGGTGGCGTGCTGCTGGGGACCGGTGGCCTGGTCAAGGCCTATGGTGGTGGTGTGGGGGCAGCACTCAAGCAACTTGAAACCTGTATCAAGCGTCAGCTGACCTCTTCCGTGATCCAGTGTGACTACACCGACATGGGGGCCGTGGAGTCACTCATCTCTGTCCATCAAGGGCAGTTGCTGGTGGCCGATTATGGTGCCAGCGTCACCCTTCAGGTAGCGTGGGAGTCTGCGCTCTGGGCCCGTATCGCACAGGAATTGACCGACCGGACCCAGGGTCGGGTATCCCTTCGTCCCTTAGATGGCTAGAATCCATCGCTCTTTTAGTCTGAAGAGGGAGCCGGAATGCAGATTCTGAGCATCATTCGTATCGTCGGTCTGCTGGTTGCCCTGTTCAGCTCGACCATGCTGCTGCCCGCGATGGTCGCTTTTGGGTATCGTGATGGCGGTGGTACCGAGTTCGTCAACTCCTTCGTCATAGCCCTCCTGCTCGGCCTCCTGCTCTGGTTTCCCAACCGCCATCAGAAAAAGGAACTCAGGTCCAAGGAAGGCTTCCTCATCGTGGTGCTGTTCTGGGTGGTGCTGGGGAGCGTGGGTGCCGTCCCCTTCATCATGAGCGACACGCCTGACATGTCGGTCTCGGAGGCATTTTTCGAGTCGTTTTCCGGCCTGACTACCACGGGCGCAACGGTGCTGACCGGGCTGGACAATCTGCCCAAGGCGTTTCTCTTCTACCGCCAGCTGCTGCAATGGCTCGGTGGCATGGGGATCATCGTGCTGGCGGTGGCCGTGCTGCCACTTCTGGGTATCGGGGGTATGCAGCTCTATCGCGCCGAGATCCCGGGGCCCGTCAAGGACAACAAGGTGACCCCGCGCATCGCCGAGACGGCCAAGGCGCTCTGGTTCATCTATCTGTTGCTGACCTCCCTCTGCGCTCTCGCGTACTGGATGGCGGGAATGACGTTGTTCGATGCCATCTGCCACTCCTTCTCCACCTTGTCGGTTGGGGGGTTCTCGACCCACGACGCCAGCATCGGTTTCTTCGACAGCCCGGCCATCAACCTGATCACAGTGGTGTTCCTGTTGCTGGCGAGCGTCAACTTCGCGCTTCACTTCATGGTATTTGCCCACAAGCCGGTGCGCGTGAGCAGCTATCTGCGGGACTCGGAGCTCAAAGTGTTTCTGAGCATCCAGTGCGTGCTGGTGTTGATCTGTTTCGTCTCTCTGCTGTTCCACGGTCATTACGCCACCTGGCAGGAGGCGCTCAACCACGGTCTGTTCCAGGCGGTGTCGCTGGGCACGACCACGGGGTACAGCACCACCAGCTATGCGGATTGGCCCTCCTTCCTGCCCATGCTGTTGATGTTCTCTGCCTTCATCGGCTGTTGTGCCGGCAGTACCGGGGGGGGCATCAAGGTGATGCGTTTCATGATCCTGTTCCTGCAGGGGATGCGTGAACTCAAACGGCTGGTGCATCCGCGGGCCATTTACACCCTGAAGCTGGGACGCCGCGCCGTACCGGAACGGATCGTGGAAGCGGTCTGGGGCTACTTTGCCACCTACATCATTCTGTTCTTCATCTTCATGCTGTTGCTGCTGATGACGGGGCTGAACGAAGTGACGGCCTTCTCCGCCGTGGCTGCGGCATTCACCAACGTGGGGCCGGGTCTGGGGGAGGTGTCGGCCAACTTCGGCAATATCTCGGCCACTGCACAGTGGATATTGATCGTGGCCATGTTGTTTGGTCGATTGGAAATCTTCACACTTCTGGTACTGTTTACTCCTGCATTCTGGCGTAGTTGAGGTTGGTATGGACAAGATTTTGGTGCTTTATTCTTCCCGGGACGGGCAAACGCGGAAAATCGTGGATGTCATGCTGGAGGAAATATCAGGATGCGAAGTGGTGATGCACGACCTGCACACCCTGCCCATGTGCAACCTCAGCAAGTATGCCAAGGTGTTGATTGGTGCTTCCATTCGCTACGGTAACTTCCACCCCAGCCTGCTCAGCTTCATACACGCACATCATGAACAGCTGGAAGTAGCCAATGCGGCGTTCTTCTGCGTGAACCTGACGGCACGCAAGCCCGAGAAGCAGACGCCGCAGACCAACGCCTACATGAAGAAGTTTCTGCGCCTCTCTCCCTGGAAGCCCAAAACTTTGGGGGTGTTTGCCGGGGCATTGCAGTACTCCCGTTACAACTGGTGGCAGACCCGCATCATCCAGTTGATCATGAAGATCACCGGGGGCAGCACGGATACCAGCAAGGATCTGGAATTCACCGACTGGGACAAGGTGCGCGGCTTTGCCCGTGAGTTTTGGTCAAAAAAGTAACAGTGACGTCATTCAAAGCGGCCAGAGCCCTGCGTAAGCAGGGCTTTTTGTTTGATAAGTAGGCGTTCGAGCCACAAATCGGTAAAAAGGACTATTTTTCGCATAATAGCCCTTGTCATCACGGCGCGGCTCCCTATAATGCGCCCCTACCAGCACGGCGGAACACGCCAACCTGATGAGCCAGCTTCCTTAGGAAGTGGGCGCCG